>JADZFY010000240.1 GCA_020854215.1 Chitinophagaceae bacterium
ATCCCAGCCTGCTGTATCTGATCCCGCATTTGTTTCTGCCTAACAGCAGATCGCCAAAAGACGTTGAAGATATCCTGGAAATACTTGGGGAATCCAAGTTTTAATATGCCCAAAAAAAACAAAATACTGCAAAAGACATAAAATAACTCATCCTTACTTTTAGGTTCATACCATTTTGATGGCATAAAAATAATATCCTTTCCCATACCATAATATGGGTGTTTCTCTATATACACTGAGCGTCGACCCTCGTTTGGTGTGAAGCGAGAAGGTAAAAAATGAACAGGCGCCACCTCAACAGAATCCTGCATATCAACCAGCGCAGCCTTGTTATCAGGAACGATCTTACGACTACCCGAAATAGAAGGAACGGTGTCCCTATTTGTTTTCTTTCGAACTATAGGACTGTCCTCCCTGGGAACGTTCACCAAAGGTTCCTTTTTCAACGTGCCGGCAACCGAATCATTCGCGACTGAGGGCGGTACTCCTGGCAATCCACGTGCAGAGGAGTCTTCCTGGCCATGAACCGAAACAACAGTGACCATTTGCATTATAGCCCATAGTACCAGTATCCTTCTCAATTAGTATTGTATTTTTTGTCCTGCAAAATTATTTCAATCATGCTAATAGTTTCAAAACTTCTATTAAATCAAAAATTTTGGTCAATTGCGAATCAAGCGGCAAAGGCAACTACGGGAAATGTGAACGTTCGAAAAGTCCTCTATATCTAAATTGCCGGGATGCCACGCTCAACAACCTGCACGCTTTGCTGTAACTTGCAGGGCTACTGCAAAATCCAGGCTTAAAACAAACTCACCAGACCAAAATGTATTTTCGACTGCCTGAAATTGACAGGCATATCATCACGTTTTCCTATCGCGTAGCTTAAGTTAAAAATGCCCGCCCTCGTTTCAAACGCCATTCCGATACCCATTCCGAGATAGGAATGTTCCTGTTTTTCTGTTTCCCCAAATGCTGTGTTTTGAACCCACCCGCCATCTGCAAACCCGAAAAAATAGGAGTTCAATCCAATAAAAAACCGATACTCTGCAGAGATAACGGCATACCGGCTGGCATAAATACTTTCTTCATCAAACCCCCGCAAAAGTTTATACCCTCCAATCTGGTACAACTCATTTTTAAAAATATTTGCACTGTACATCCATCCCGAATTTGCTGAAGTTTTTAATACTGATTGTCTGCCCGTTTTAAAATAATGGGTTCCCGTAACATTGAGTTTGAGTTGGTACGTACGCAGGTCCAGCGTATCATACAATCTGGAAAAGTCAAAATCAGCGCCCGAGCCATCCTTGGTAATACCGGTGATTGCTGTATTTGGTCTAATTTTTCGCAAACCGGCAGAAGCAACTACTGCAAACTCGTTTCCCCTGCGCGGGTTAAACCTGTAATCAGTATTGTTATAGCTATACCGAATTCCTATATTAGAAGTATTTGCGTCAATATAGGGTGGCAGTCGTTTAGAAAGCTTGATTTTTACTGTATCCATTCCGTCTGCCAGTACATTGGTTATTGTACTTTGAAAGAACACACTCCCACTTTTCCTGCCGGTAGTTACATATTGAATGCCAATTTGCGTGTTAAGATTGATAAAAGATGAATCTTTTTTAAGCAAGTCAAAATTAAAATCGAGTCCCAAAGGCGATTTAAACATAAACGGATGTTCATATTTTAAATGCAAGCGGGGTGACTTTACCTGAATCTGCTGCCAGTTAACGCCCAGGGTTTCTCCACTTCCGAGGGCGTTTTTGAGATTGATATTTGCTTCACCGGTGAGTTGGAGTTTTGTTCTACCCGTTCCCTGCGCAGCCGGTAAAAAACCTACCAGTACATCCACCTGACTGCTTTTCCGGGTGTCTACATAAAGATTCACAACGGCGCCGGAACCGGTCATGGTCAAATCCCAGGTTTTAATTTCCTTCAAATAGGGTAATTCCAGCAGGCGGGCGCTAATCGCCTGCAGGCGGGCTTTTCTGTAATACGATCCATTTTCAATACCCAAATACCGCTGGAGAAACGCATTCGATATTTTCAAATTGCCATATACCCGTATACTGTCAATTTTGTAGCTTGGTCCTTTTGCTATCTTCAGGCGGCCGGCCGCAGCGCCTTCATCTATTAATATACTATCCAGTTCTACCCGTGCAAACGGATGACCATTGTTTTCATAATAGTTGAGGATGCGTTCCTGCCAGTAGCTTAGTTTGCTCATATCCAGTGGCACATCTTTGAACAACTTGTCATTCCAGCCAATTGCTGCCAACATTTTTTGATCGGTGCTGTCGGTATGCAATCCTACCCACTGATACGCAACACCAACAAACATCCATATCCTTCCTTCTGTTGAGTCAAAAATCATACTGTCGGCCGATGCGGCGATAAAGCCCCGCTTATGGAGTTCGCGTACCGCTTCACCAATATACTGGCGGCATGCAGGTTGATCCGTGAAGAAAGTTTGCAACCCCAGTGATTCCGGCCGGAAGCTGGTATCTTTGTCGGAAAAGAAATAATGAAGTCTGTAGTTGTTCTGGGCATCGGCGTACAATGTCAGCACCAACAAAAACACAATCCCTGTAAAACAGCGCAGCCGGTTCATGACTAACAAAACTAAAAGCATAAATCTGAAATCAAAAATCATTTAGCGTTGCCCGGTGTCTATCTCCATATTCCTTTTTGTAAGCAGGCATGTTTTTACTGCAACTTCCATTTCTCCACATCACTTCGGTTAAAAAACGATTTTATTAC
>JADZFY010000241.1 GCA_020854215.1 Chitinophagaceae bacterium
ATCATTCCTAACGCAGACCTTTTTAGAAACACGATTAATTTTAATTCAACGTTGAAAGTGACCGATAACTTCAGGTTAAGTACTAATGTTGATTTTAGCAGAAACAGGTCAAATAATCGTCCGGCAGGTGAGAGGGGAGCAAATCCGTTGCAATGGGCTTATGCTATATCCGCAAATACAGATATCAGAGATTTAAAGGATTACTGGGTTCCGGGACAGGAGGGTTTGGCAGTTCGCTCCACCCATCCTTCGGTTGATAACCCGTACTTTTTGGCCAATGAAGTAAACAATGCTTTTGTAAGAGACCGTGTTTATGGAAATATTCGTGCCGACTGGGATATTACGAACGATCTAAGTCTGATGCTTCGCTATGGATTGGATAATTTGAATGAAAAAAGAGAAACAAAAATATCCAATGGATATACGAAGGAACCACGTGGGGCATACGGAATAAACCGCATCTCCAATTTTGAGGGCAATGCCGACTTCCTGTTAAGTTATAAAAAAGAGTTGGGCAGTTTTAGTCTTTCAGTTTCTGCTGGTGGTAATACCCGTTACCAGACTGGTGGTTCGGAAAGAACGGCTACAAAAGGTGGAGCGGGCCTTGTTGTTCCGGGAGTTTTTACCGTTCAGAATATTCTTCCGGCTAATCTCGATTACAGCAGTTCTACCTACAGAAAACAGGTCAACAGTATCTATGAAATGGCTACCATTGGGTTTAAGGATATGGTGTATGTTGATGTTTCCGGACGTACAGACTGGTCGAGTACGCTGCCTGGCGCTAAGGGCTATTTCTATCCTTCGGCTTCACTGAGTGTTTTGCTCAATGAAATCATGGGTATTCATTCTGCCAATGTTAATTTAATTAAACTGCGCGGTGGATATGCCGAAGCCGGAAATGATACTGACCCCTACAATCTCGTGTCAGTTTTAGGTAATGCAGGCACTTGGGGCAATGTACCCCGGCTTGGAACTTCGTCGGTTCTTCTCAACAAGAATCTGTTACCGGAACAGGCTACATCCTACGAAGCAGGGTTGGATGTAACCTTGTATCAAAATCGTTTACGCTTTGCCGGTACATACTACCGGGTAGATAATAAAAACCAAATATTCAGTACGGATCTGGCACCTTCAGGCGGATACCGTTATAAGAATATCAATGCAGGTTTGCTGCGTAGCACAGGCTGGGAGTTTACCCTGGGCGGTACCCCGGTATTGAGTAAAAACTGGCGTTGGGATATTAGCGCCAACCTAACCCGGAATCGTGTAAAAGTGATGGAGCTTGCCAGTGAGATGCCGTATTTCACGTATTGGACAGATGCAAAAGGCGGAGCTTACACCTTCCTGGGAGAAGAAGTTGGAGATATTTACGGACCTAAAATGAGGGTGGTTGAAGATAAATCATCTCCTTACTACGGTTATCCTTTGTTAGACGCAGGTAACGAAGATGGTGCCAAATGGGTGGCATTGGATGCGTTGGCTACGAAAAATAAAATAGGCAACTTTAATCCACGTTTCATTTTGGGAGCTCAAACCTCTATATCGTGGAAAAACTGGACACTAAGTGCAACAGTGGACTGGAGAAATGGCGGACAGTTTGTTTCCCAAACCTACCGCTATGGTATTGAAGACGGCAGAGCGTCTTTGCAGTTCGCTAATTTCTGGGATCCGGGTACCATGAGTGGCAAAGAATTGCGCGATTACCTTGTTGCTCATCAGGATGAACTGATTATCCCTCATAATGGAAAATTTATCAGGGTTGGCTGGCCAACTCCTGAAAGGGCGAGCTACCCGGTAAGTATCGCAGGGTTTAATCTTCCTTATGGCGGATTGTTTGCTCCGGGCGTATACGCAAGTGGATGGGATGCTAATGGAAATCCAACAGGATATGTCGAGAATTTGGGAGAAAATATTTTGGGTATGGATGATCCTTCCAGCACTACTAAAAAAACAATACCGATGCTCTATGCGGTAAGTAATCCCTGGGATTTTACGGAACCAACACTGTTCTCTGCGTCCTATATTAAATTGCGGGAACTTACGCTAACCTACGGACTTCCCAAGTCATTGTTGAGCACTTTGAAAATGCAGGATCTCAGCTTTTCCATCTATACCAGAAATGTAATTCTGTGGACGCAGGCAAAAATTGGTATAGATCCGGAAAACGCTTACCAGCCTACTACAGGTACCCAGGGTGGCATACAGTTTAAGCAGGGAATTGAAAGATACAATGTAACGCCCTGGTCAATTCCTTTAGGCATTAAATTAAACGTAACATTCTAAGGAAGAAATAAACTTTTTACGATATGAAAAAGATTTATGTAATACTATTAGGTTTCTCGGTGCTTATCGCGGGTACCTCGTGTAAGAAACACCTGATTTCTCTTAATGAAAATCCTAACGGTGCTGACCCTGCAACAGCTAATCCGAATTTGGTGCTTTCTACCGTATTAACGCAGTCTGCCCAAACTTTTGTCAATCTCGGTTATTTGGATATTGCAGGCGTTATGCAACATACACAAAAAGACGGATGGGGCAGTGGTCATAATAACTACGATTGGGGAAATAGTAATAGCTGGACGGGGTATTATGATATTTTAAGAAACAACCAGTTTGTTTATGAAAAAGCAGTGGCATCAAACTTTCCCCTGCATGAAGGCATTGCATTAGTAATGAAGAGTCTGATGTTTGGTTTGCTTACCGACCTGTATGGAGACGTTCCCTATTCCGACGCGTTAAAATCTGACCAGGGTGGTAATCAATTCACTTTTCCAAAATTTGACAGCCAGCAAAGTGTTTACGACAGCATTTTAGCGAATCTTGAAAAAGCAAACGCCCTGCTGTCTGAAACTTCGTTTAACAGTTCCACCGGTCCAGCAGATATATTTTACGGGGGAGATGCAAATAAGTGGAGAAAATTTGCCAATTCACTGGCATTGCGTTACTATATGCGCCTCTCAGAAAAGCTTCCCAGTGTGGCTAAAGCCGGTATAGAAAAAATTGTGGGTGACCCTGCTAAATATCCTATTATCACTTCTGTTGCAGATGAGCCGGCAATGGGATTTCCCGGAAACAGTGATATGGACTCCTGGCCGGCTTACGCCGTTCCGCAATCGGACAGCACCAATTATATACGTATTAAAATGTGCAATACCCTCGTTCAGGCGTTGCTGGAAAGAAATGATCCCAGAATAAAAGCCTGGGCTGAACCGGTTACAGAGTCAATTTATGTTGATCCGGACCTTTCCGGCAACGTAAGCAAAGTTGTGTATGATACAACCATTAACGGAGTTAACAGACCGCGGGTATTGATCATCACCAATGAATTTCTCGCTGCTAAAGGGATTACGATTAATGATATCAACCAGGATCCGTATTATGTGGGATTACCGGTAGCTTTAAACGCCCCGCAAACCTATAATTTAAGTCCCGATGTTCAACAGGCATCCCATAATACACATGTATCCTGGGTAAATAAAAACTTTGCTAAAGGAAATGCGGGCGGTATCAAAACAAGGCTGATTACCGCTGCAGAAGTACATTTTATTCTTGCAGAAGCGGCAGCAAAAGGCTGGAATGCCGGAGATGCAGAAGAACATTACAATATGGGCATTGCAGCTTCGCTCTCCGTATGGGGCTTTGGCGGACAGGCAGCAGCGTATATCTCCCAGCCGGAAGTGGCTTTCGATGGAACGATCGGGCAGATTATCACCCAAAAATGGATAGCGAGCTGGAGCAGTGCTGCCGAAGCCTGGTTTGACTGGAGAAGAACCGGCTATCCCGTATTGCATGGCGTGGAAGGAAGAACGGTAGCAAAAGAACTGCCCCTGCGTTTCTATTACCCGATTGAAGAAAGAAATCTGAATGGCGACAACGTTGACGCCGCCAATCAGAATTTAGAAACCACGGAGTATTCCAATTTTGGAGGTAACGGAGCAAAAAATAGTCCCTGGTCACGGCCTTGGATTAGTCAGGGAACCGGTAAGCCCTGGTAAATTATTAATCGAAACCTGTAATGTTTGCTGAAGGATCAGTGAACCTTACAGGTTTTTTTAATTAATGGCAAATGAACAAATGGCAATTTCTTCTCTGTATTTTTTTTGTTGGGTTTTTGTCCGTATCCCATGCGCAAACCTTCAGGGCAGGGGCCGCTGTGCGGGTCATTACTCCAAACCCGTTGCTGCCGGTATCGGGTGGCATTGGAACCCCCAGGCAGGCGACAGTTAAACAAGGCGATCTGTATGCCAGGGCACTGGTGCTTGAAAAAGGAAAAACACGAATAGCTATCGTAAATATTGACAACCTGGGGTGGCCGGCAGTGTTAGGCAATAAATCCAGAGCACTGATCAAAGGCATTGCTCCCGAAAACATACTCATCGGAGTTACACATACCCATAGTGCACCGGATGCATATGGCTTTCCGGATGAGCAGGGTAAATCACATGCCGATCTGAAATATTTGGATTGGTGTGTTCAGCAAATTGCAGATGCGGTAAATGAAGCGGTAAACAATCTGGAACCGGCTTTTTTAAAAATTGCCGTAGATGAAGCTAAAGGAAAGATCGCATATAACTATTATGCTCCGCAGTTATATGATCCGCGCTGTGGTGTTATTCAGGCAATAGCTGCTACCGGTAAAAATAAAAACAAGCCGATTGCAACACTAGTAAACTATGCTATTCATCCTGAAATCATCGGCTCGTCGCGCGGAATTCTTAGTCCTGATTTGTGCGGACCTTTGTATCATCGAATTGAAGAAAAGGCTGGTGGTATTGCGCTTTTTATGAACAGCGCACAGGGCGGAATGGTTACCGCAGACAATAGGCTGCCCAATGGCAGCGAGGCAAACGATTGGGCAGAATGTATTCGTATTGGAGAACTGCTGGCAGATGAGGCATTGCGCATTGTTGCGGATGCTCCGGTGCAAAATAATCCCGGCTTGTATTGCGCGGCTAAATCAATCCAGTTTCCCATTGATTCAGACATTATGAAATTTATCCTAAGCAAGTCGCCACTCAGGCTTGCGGGAGACAACAGCAATATGGACTTTGCAACATCACAACTTAATCTCTTGAATATTGGCACAGCACAGGTATTAACCATACCGGGAGAAGCCCTGCCGAATATTGGCTATTATGTGAAGCGCCACATGGCAACCAAACAACCTTTTCTTTTTGGACTAACCAATGATGCGTTTGGATATATACTCACTAAGGTTGATTTTAATAGCTTTAAACGGTATGACTACGTAAGTCATACGAGTTTAGGCGAGATGACGGGCGATATCTATATAAATGAAGTGTTAAACTGGATTAAGGACTGCCCGGCTCCGGACAAATGAAATAGATTTGATTGTGTCTATCCTGGAAAACGTTTGTAAGAGACAATTCAATTTGCAATAACGCTTTTCCAAAAAAGTCAGGGCGAGAAGCCAATTATAAAAACAAATCAAAAAATAAACTGGTAGTTAATATGAAGAAGATCTTTTCCGCAGGTTTAGTATTGTTTTTTTTGTTCATCTCTTTTTTACAGGCTCAGGTTACACCATCTACGGCTTTGCAAAGCTATTTGCATAACGGCGATAAAACTTTTAAATGGGAGGTAAAAGACACCTACGATATTGGTAATGTGAAAGCCTATGCGTTACTGCTCACTTCCCAACAGTGGCGCGAACATGTGTGGACACACCAGCTTACCCTGTTGGTTCCAAAGGAAAACAACTATGATGGTGCGTTGTTGTTTATTACCGGAGGTTCCATCAAAAACGGGTTACCCAACTGGAACGGACGGGAGGATAAGTTTAATATGGAGATGGCGGGGTTGGCTGCAACGAATAGTGCAATAGTAGCAGTGTTACGACAAACGCCGAATCAACCCTTGTACAACGATCTTACGGAAGACGCGCTGATATCGTTTACACTGCATAATTTTAAGAAGGACGGCGATTATACATGGCCGTTGTTATTCCCGATGGTTAAAAGTGCGGTAAGTGCAATGACCGCGGTGCAGGAGTTCTCAAAACAGCAATTGAATCATCCTGTAAATCGTTTTGTGGTTTCTGGTGCATCCAAACGGGGATGGACAACCTGGCTTACCGGAGCAAACGATTCTCGTGTGCAGGCCATAGCACCAATGGTAATAGATGTTTTAAATATGCCCGTTAGCCTCGATTACCAGATCAAAGCACTGGGCGATTACAGCGTTCAAATTGAGGATTATGTAAAACTGGGAATACCACAGGGGTCGAAAACCGAAAGTGGAATGGCTGTTACCACCATGGTGGATCCTTATTCGTACCGTAAAACCCTTACCATGCCGAAGCTGATTTTTATGGGCACCAATGATGAATATTGGGTAGTAGACAATATAAAAAATTATTTGGATAGCATTCCGGGTAAGAACCTGCTGCATTATGTACCCAATGCCGGACATAATTTGGGTGGAGGCAAACAGGCCTTTGAAGCGCTGAGTTCTTTTTTCGGTTATACACTAGCCAATACGCCCTATCCCGACTGCGACTGGACGACTTCGGTGAATAAAAAAGGAATTAATGTGAAGATTAAGGCAACCAAAGATATACTGCAGGATGTAATTGTTTGGCATGCCGATTCACCAGACACCGATTTTCGAAATGATAAATGGACGAGCAATGACCTCAATATTTCCCACAAAAAAAAGTTGAAAATTACTGAAACGTTGCCGCGTTCGGGTTATCGTGCATTTTATGTGGATCTTAAATATAAAGATCTGCATGGTAATTTGTACACGGTGAGTACCCGTGTGTTTATGACGGACACGAAGAAGATATTATAGCGAAACGATATTTTCAAAGCAAACGGGTGGGAGCATTTAAAC
Organism: Chitinophagaceae bacterium; assembly: GCA_020854215.1. Classification (GTDB taxonomy): domain Bacteria; phylum Bacteroidota; class Bacteroidia; order Chitinophagales; family Chitinophagaceae; genus Agriterribacter. The sequence goes on from JADZFY010000241.1 coordinate 6,856, forward strand.
GAGTGAGTATGTGACGAAAAAGTCTGTCTTTTTCAAGCCCCGCTGTATTCATTTTGTTGTCCATGTCTCCGCAATAGGTTCAAAGAATGTGCATTAGTGAGTAACAGATCTAGCGTCTGGGAGCTATGCAGTCTGTGCTGACAGCGCTGTTCCCCAATTTTGCATACCTTAACGGGATAAAATAAAATACATGCTGCTACCTGTAGGGGATGATAATTCGGATCGTACCATTACTCCGTACGTAAACTACTTGTTGATAGCTGCCAATATATTGATTTTTATTTTCCTTCAGGGAGGCGGTAATAATCTTTTTTTTACCTATGCTTTTTCTACAGTTCCCGCCGAAATTATCACAGGGAATGATTTTGTTACTGCATCGCAAATCTACTTTGATCCCCATACCGGCCAAAAGTTTGAACTGCCCGGTTTACAGCCTACCCCCGTTTCGGTGTATTTTACACTCATCACTTCCATGTTTATGCATGGGGGATGGGCGCATTTGGGAGGTAACATGTTGTATCTATGGATATTTGGAGACAATATTGAAAACAGGCTTGGGCATGGCCGATATCTGGTGTTCTATTTGGTTTGTGGAATCATTGCTTCATTAAGCCATGTGTTTTCGACGCTATTGCTTAATCACAGTTCATTAGTTCCCAGTTTGGGTGCGTCAGGAGCTATTTCAGGCGCGTTAGGTGGTTATCTGTTATTATTTCCCACCAGGAAGGTACGCGCCATACTGCTGTGGTACATGATCTCGGTACCGGCTTTACTGGCGCTGGGTTTATGGATTGTATTTCAGGTAATCAGTGGAATGGGAATATTAGGAGGAGATGATAGCGGAGGCGTTGCCTATGCGGCACATATAGGCGGGTTCGTAGCCGGATTTTTGTTGATTAAATGCTTTGACCCGGTAAAAGCAAAGGTAAAAAGCGACCCATTTATCAGGAGGTTCAGGTAAAGTATTTCACCTATTGCATTTCGCAGTTAATTACCGATCTTTCCTCAAAAATTTCCGTGAGAACAATTATTCCGGGTCTCCTTTTTCTAATTATTACGATATCATCCGTACGAGCTCAGTCAGATTCTTCGCACTTGCGAATTTCATTACTAACCTGTAGCCCCGGAGAAGAATTATACTCAACATTCGGACATAGTGCACTCAGGGTAATAGACAGTTCCACATTTACCGACAAAGTTTATAACTACGGCACTTTTGATTTTAACCCGGACTTTTATCCCAAGTTTATACGAGGTAAACTCCTGTATTATCTTTCTGTTGAATCATATCCGGATTTTATGTACAGTTACCAATTAGAGCAGCGAACGGTTCAGGAACAGGATCTGAGTTTGACAGCGGATGAAAAGCTGAAGCTGAACGCAGCGCTGATTACTAATGCGCAAGTTGGAAATAAGTATTACAAGTATGATTTTCTGTTTGACAATTGCGCCACCCGCATCCGCGACATTGTGAAAAATAATGTAGCCGAACCAGTGAGTATCAAAAATATCTTACCCTATTCAGGTATTACTTTCCGCGATCTGATACACGGCTATTTGAACAATAACAAAATGTACTGGAGTAAGCTCGGGATAGATTTACTATTGGGTAAAGGACTTGACAATACGGTGCAAAATGAACAAACGATGTTTCTCCCGGACTACCTGTATAAAGGGTTCGACAGCATAACGGTAGGAAGCAGAGAACTGGTTGGCGCGAAGCGCGTTGTTTATAGTGCACCTTCGGTTATTCCTGCGTCAGGTTCATTAATTACCCCCTTTTTTGTATTTGCGCTCGGGTTGCTAATATTTGTAATACCGGCTGCGATACGAAGAACCTGGAGTATTAGAATACTGGGTATCCTTGATTTTCTACTCTTCTTTTTTACCGGTTTGCTCGGCGTACTGCTTGTGTTGATGTGGTTGGGTACAGATCACGCGTTGTGTCGCAATAATTATAACCTTTTATGGGCGATCCCCTTTCACGCTGTTGCGGCGTTCACCTTGCAGAGCAAGAATAAAATCGTACATAGATACTGGGCGATTTCTGTGTTGGTGTATGTGCTACTGATTGCATTTTGGGTTGTTATTCCCCAGGAATTGAATAAGGATCTGGTGCCCCTGATTATATTGTTAGCGTGGCGGAGTTGGAGCCACTTTAAACGATTAGAAAATGCAAAAAAAGGAGTTGCTGCTTCATAAAAGGAGAATATGCTATTCGATAGAAGGCACGGGCCCCGCAGTGGTACTACTGCACGGATTCGGCGAAGATGGTAGTATCTGGCATTACCAGCAGCGTTTTTTGCGGAAAAGTTTTCAGATTATTATTCCCGATCTTCCGGGGAGTGGATGTTCAGATACGATTGAGGTTAAAGAAATGCGGGCTGCTTCGGTTATTGAAGAATATGCGATGGATATTAAAGCGGTGCTGGATCGGGAAAGCGTTGAACGATGTACGCTTATTGGCCATAGTATGGGCGGGTATGTAACATTGGCATTTGCCAGAAATTATCCGGAACGACTTAACGGGTTGGGGCTTTTCCATTCTACCGCATTTGCCGATTCAGATGAGAAAAAGTCCGCGCGTCGGAAAGGAATAAAGTTTATCCGGCAATACGGAGCACACGAATTTTTGAAGCAATCTATACCCAATTTATTTGGAGAGGAATATTCGGAGAAGCATGCCGATGAAATCGCAAAACTAATATCGCGTTCGGGCAACTTTTCCGCTGCCGCACTCGTACAATATTATGAGGCAATGATGGCAAGACCCGATAACTCATTAGTTCTGAAAAGTATTACAATTCCAGTTTTGTTTATTATGGGAGAGGAAGATAAAAGTGTATATTTACAGGAGAGCCTTCGGCAGTGTTACTACCCGGCCAAAGCACTCATTAATATCCTCCCTAATACTGCTCACATGGGAATGTGGGAACAGAAAGACCGGGCCAATGACACCGTTTTGAAGTTCCTTAACTACGTTTGTGATGCGTAACAATACAAAACATTTTCTTACAATAGTTCTTTGCCTCGGCCTTTGTTCTTCACTAACGGCAAGGCATATCACAGGAGGGGAACTTTCCTATGTATATACCGGGTTTGATGGCTCACGGTTCAACTACCAGATAACGCTCAAATTATACCGTGATTGTTTTTCAGACGGCGCTCAATTAGACCAGGTGGTGCCCATTACCGTGTTTCAGAAAGGCATTTCCAGTTTCTCTTTTTTTGAGAACCACGATGTAAATATGAGTAGGCGGGACCAATTGCGGTTGATTAACCCTGGTGAATGTATTACTAACCCGCCGGCAGTTTGTTACGAAGTAGGGGTCTATATCGTAAATATTAAGCTTCCGGAGTCCTTATACGGTTATACAGTTGCCTTTCAGCGATGCTGTCGTATAGAAGATATGACAAATATTTCCGGGTCAGGTCAGGTGGGTTCAACCTATCTGGCAGATATCCCGGGAACTGCTTTACTGACCGATGGACCAAAAAACAGTAGTCCGTCATTTTCTACAAAGGATACGGTGATTGTATGCGAAGACAACTTCTTTAGCTACGATTTTGGTGCTACCGATATGGAGAACGACTCCTTGTCCTATAGCTTATGCTCTGCCTATTCCGGTGGTTCGGCAGGAAATCCCCAACCCAATCCTGCGGCCGACCCGCCATATTTTTCAGTTCAGTACTCATTTGGGTTTGGTGGTTCTTCCCCAATGGGACCCAATGTAAATGTGGATCCAAAAACGGGTATCGTGTCGGGTATTGCACCGGCTGCGGGGATTTACGTGGTAACCGTTTGTGTGAGTGAATACCGAAAGGGAATATTGTTCAACGTGCATCGAAAAGACATTCAAATTAAAGTTGCGGCTTGTACAATGGCCGCTGCATCGCTCGACCCCGAGTATATCAGTTGTGATGGATATACCGTTGATTTCCGCAATCGAAATTCGAGTTCATTAATTAAAACACACTATTGGGATTTTGGAATCGCCGGAAGATCCGATGATACCTCAACACTTCCCCGGCCCTCCTTCACTTATCCGGATACGGGTACCTACAAGGTTACCTTGATTACCAACCGGCAGGATAATTGTTCGGATACAGCCTTCAGTATGGTGAAAGTATATCCTGGTTTTTTTCCGGGCTTTGTATTCAGCGAAGGATGTAAGGGAGTGCCTATCCACTTTACAGACACCACAAGTACGACATATGGAATTGTAGACACTTGGGTATGGGACTTCGGTGTTGCTTCGTCTGCGGATGACACCTCCGGAAGCAAAAATCCATCGTTTACTTTTGCTGAAGCAGGAACCTTTCAGGTGTCCCTTGCCGTAAGCAGCAGCAAAGGATGTAATAGTATTGTTAGAACAGACATTGTGGTAAGGGACCGTCCGTTGTTGAGTGTGCCAAAGGATACCCTTATGTGTACTATAGATACTATTAGTGTTTCTGCGATCGGGCCTCCGGGAACTTACACTTGGGCACCGGTCTATAATTTGCAGGCTTCCGGTTCAACCGCCAAAATAAGTCCCGATGTTTCAACTTCATACACGGTTAGTCTTACTACTGTACCAGGGTGCACGTCTACAGATACTATTCGGGTAAATGTTGTGAGTTTTGTATCGTTAAATGCAGGTTTGGATACCACCATTTGCTTAACGGATGGGTTAATGCTTAGCCCCGTGAGTGATGGGCTAACATATACCTGGACGCCTGCGGAAGTAGTTGATGATCCCAATTTGAAAAATCCCATAGCAACACCGGTTAACAAATTTACTGTTTACACGGTTTCAGCACATATAGGAAAATGTTCCGCTACGGACAATGTTCGGGTAAGCACTGTTCCGTACCCGCAGGTGCGAACCCTAAACGATACCGCAATCTGTTATGGGGATTCAATTCAATTGCTTGCAGAAGGCGGAGCATACTACCAATGGTCGCCGGAATTCTCTGTAAATGATCCGGAAATTTCACACCCTGTTGTGGCCCCAATTGAAACTACCACGTATACCGTGAGTGTTACTGACACCCTGGGATGCCCTAAGCCAACGATAAAGAACATAGTGGTTACAGTTATTCCTCCTGTTCCTGCATTTGCCGGTAATGATACCGCCGTGGTGGTAGGCCAACCCTTACAGTTGCAGGCTTCAGGGGCCGAAATATACAAATGGTCTCCCCCGAGTTTTCTAAATAGTGCTGATATCGCCAATCCGGTCGCTAATTTTATCTCGGAGGTTAACGACAAAATAACCTATTCGGTGAAGGTGAGTACACCGGAAGGATGTTATGCGTATGATACGATTAATGTTAAAGTATTCAAAACAATTCCGGATATCTTCGTGGCCAGCGCATTTACACCCAATAATGATGGATTGAATGATTTTTTCAGAGCAATTCCGGTTGGTATTAAGCAATTTGATTACATCAAAATATTCAATCGCTGGGGACAAATGATGTTTACTTCGGATACATCGGAGGCAGGATGGGACGGAACTTTTAAAGGAAAGGCCCAAGCCAGTGATACTTTCGTGTGGATGGTTCGCGGAATAGATTACCTGGGAAGAGTGATTGAAAAGAAGGGTACGTTACTTCTTATCAGGTGAAAATCTGACCTGCTGAATATGTACCTTTGCCAAAATTATGACGATGTTCGATACTATTGAAAGTGCGATAGACGATATAAAAAATGGTAAACTGGTAATAGTGGTAGATGATGAAGATCGCGAAAATGAAGGTGACTTTGTTACTGCCGCCGCAAACGCTACGCCTGAGGTAATTAATTTCATGACAAAGTATGGGCGTGGCCTGGTATGTGCTCCACTCACAGAGGAACGCTGCATGGAGCTGAATCTCGATTTGATGGTACTCAGTAATACTTCCCTCCATGAAACGCCTTTTACCGTTTCGGTAGACCTTTTGGGTAATGGATGTACAACGGGAGTTTCGGCGCATGATCGTTCCAAAACGATAAAGGCGCTGATTGATCCGCAAACGAAAGCCGCAGACCTGGGTCGTCCCGGTCATGTTTTTCCTCTTAAAGCCAAATCCGGTGGAGTTTTAAGACGTGCCGGACACACCGAAGCTACAATTGACTTAGCACGTCTCGCAGGTTTTGATACGCCTTACGGTGGAGTATTGGTGGAAATAATGAATGATGATGGCACCATGGCAAGACTTCCCGAATTACAACAATTGGCAAAAAAGTTTGACCTGAAGCTAATTACAATAAAGGATTTGATTGAATACCGTTTAAAAGCCGATTCGTTGATAGAAGAGATTGTGAGGGTTGATATGCCAACTAAGTACGGCAATTTTAAACTGGTAATTTTCAAAGAAAGAAATAATCCTTCAAGTGGCGAACACATGGCCCTGGTAAAGGGCGAGTGGCAAAAGGATGAGCCTGTTCTAGTTCGTGTTCACTCGAGTTGCTTTACCGGCGACATTCTGGGATCAATGCGTTGCGACTGTGGAGAACAGTTACATGAGGCTATGAAAATGGTAGAAAAAGAAGGAAAGGGTGTTGTATTGTATATGAACCAGGAGGGGAGGGGTATCGGATTAGTAAATAAGTTAAAAGCCTACAAATTGCAGGAAGAAGGGCTCGATACGGTGGAAGCAAATCTGCATCTTGGATTTAAAATGGATGAACGTGATTACGGAGTTGGTGCCCAAATCCTACGGTATTTAGGAGTAAATAAAATGAGGCTAATCAGTAACAATCCGCGCAAACGGGTGGGATTGATAAGCTACGGTTTGGATATAGTTGACAATGTTCCCTTACAAATCTGCCCCAATCCGCATAACGAGAGGTATCTCAAGACAAAGAGAGATAAATTAGGACATGAGATTTAGCACCTGCTGTCGAACGAATCAGAGCAATCGCATATCAATTGGAATCTTTCTTCGGTAAATGATTCGGATTTTTTCAAAATCCTTATGGTTGGGATTGAGGAGCAGATTAGTGTCCTCAGGCATTATAGCGGATGGAAGCTGCAAAGCTAAATATTGGTTTTTGTGTACAAATTGGTCTCCGATATTTGCCAGTGAGCCATGCGGAGGATTTGTAAACCAGTTTTCAGGGAGCTCTTTTAACGTAATTGTGAGAACGCTGTTATCCGGAATTTCAAGACAAATCATACAGTAGTCTTCCTGTGGTATACCCGACAAATGGACCACACTTTCCAGCAGTGCTAATGAGGCGGTTGCCGCCGTATATAAAATATAGGTTCCTTTGCTATGCCAACGGCCGGAAAAATTAGCCGCACCGGTGCCCTTTAAATCATCAATATACTTGCATTTACTAATGCGGAATACATTTCTCATCAGGCAAAAATTCCATGTTCAATTCTTCCGAGTTCATTCATTAGCAGCGTGATGCCGAGAGATGTATCTAAAAATTCGATGGGCTTTTTATTTCCCAACGCCATTACCTTGCTTCCTATCCAGTGTTTGAAGCTTTCCATATTTCCAAAAACTTCTTTTCCACGACTGTATAATTTAGCCAGTTCAATTAGCCGTTCCGACTGCTCTGGATTAAGTTTGTGCCTGGCAGTATATCTCCTTAGCGTCCGGTCAGAGGTTCTTATTATAGTGGAAATTTCCGACACGGTTAAACCGGTATTTTCCATGAGATGATCAATTGATTTTCTTGGAACACCCTCACGGATAATATCAATGAAATCCGCATTATTTTGTATTGGTGGATGTGCCGCGTTGCCACCCATACCTAATATTTGTAAAACGCTTTGAACGAGGTTGGCAAACGGATTGGGTTGAGCTAATGTAACATATGTTGCCACTGGTTCCTTTAAAATATGTTGAGGTATTTCATCTGGTATTTTATATTTTTTTGCCATTCATGTACTTTGTCCCAAATTTACGGTCGTTTGTCCGGGTTTGCAAATTTTTTTTTATTTTTTCATTTTTCCAGATGGAATTCTGGGTGGTCTTTCAAGTCGGTTAAGGTGATGGAACGTATAAAAACGTGGAAGATTTTTGGATGAAGCGTTAATGCCTGCCCGGGGGCAGATACTTGCGGTGTTGAGTTATTTCTTTTGTACATCAAAAAATATCCTTTCTTAGCGTTATGATTAAATGGAAATTTAGGGTTGACTGTTCCAATTCTCTTTTTTATTGATTACATTCATAGAGCGTACGTTTGTGAATATTGAACTGAGTTAAACAAATCAATATTGGGGTATGGCAAAACATAAAAAATCCACATCAAAACAAATAAGCCCGCAAAGGGAAGTCTCCGAACCTGTTTCAAAGAATGAAGGTTCCGGGCTAACAAAACCATCTGCAACCAAAACAAAAAAAAAGATGAAAACGCAAGATAACGCTGCAAATGCCCGATATGAAGATATCCATTTTGTGGACAGTACGAAATCCGTATGGAACTATTCGTTGTTTACGGATGAGGATATTAATAATTTTCAGCAGGGCACAAATTATCGTTTGTACCATTTATTTGGTTCGAGGGAGATAAAAGTGTTGGATACCTATGGATATTATTTTGCGGTATGGGCGCCCAATGCAACCTTTATATCCGTTAAAGGAAATTTCAACGATTGGAATAATGATACACATCCTTTATCGGTACGGCAGGACAACTCCGGTATATGGGAAGGTTTTATTCCAAATTTTAAGAAAGGAGAAGTTTACAAATATCACATTCATGGCTTTGAAGGAAGTAAACAGGACAAAGGTGATCCTTTCGCCTGGTTCTGGGAGAAAAGGCCCGCCACTGCATCCATTACCTGGGCATTGGATTATCAATGGAATGATGAAGGGTGGATGAAAGAACGAAAACGAAACAACGCTTTAGATGCACCGTGGAGTGTTTATGAAGTGCACTTGGCCAGCTGGATGCGACCAGACAGATTTGATGAAGAGCGTTACAATACCTACACTCAAATTAGGGAACATCTTGTGCCTTACGTAAAGGAAATGGGCTTCACCCATGTGGAATTTATGCCCGTTATGGAGCATCCTTTTGACGGTTCCTGGGGATATCAGGGTACGGGATATTTTGCCCCTACCTCCCGTTTTGGAGATCCACAAGGATTTATGGAACTGGTTGACGCATTGCATCAGGCGGGTGTAGGAGTTATTTTAGACTGGGTACCTTCACATTTCCCTTATGATGCCCATGGGTTGTTCATGTTCGACGGAACACACACATACGAGTATGCCGATATGAGAAAGGGCTTTCATCCGGATTGGAACAGCTATATTTTTAACTATAAAAGAGGTGAGGTAAAATCTTTTCTGATCAGCAGTGCCCGATACTGGTTTGATTTGTTTCATGCTGATGGTATTCGCGTGGATGCAGTGAGTTCTATGCTTAAACTCAATTACTCGCGTTCTACCGGACAATGGGAGCCCAATGAACACGGGGGCGATGGCAATCTTGAAGCGATTAAGTTCATCAAAGATTTGAATGAAACAATATTTCGCGATTTTCCTGATGTGCAAACAATTGCTGAAGAAGCAACGGATTGGCCGGGTGTCAGCAGACCAACTTTCGATGATGGATTAGGATTTGGAATGAAATGGATGATGGGATGGATGCATGATACGCTCGACTATTTTAAGTTAGACCCTGTTTTCCGGCAATACCATCAGGATAGTTTTTCATTCAGCATGATGTACTTCTATGATGAGAATTTTATGCTACCGTTAAGTCATGATGAAGTCGTACACGGTAAAAGCCCCATGATTTATAAAATGCCGGGAGACGACTGGCAGAAGTTTGCCAACCTGCGCCTTTTGTATTCGTACATGTTTACACATCCCGGTGGCAAGTTGCTGTTTATGGGCGACGAGTTCGGACAAACCAGCGAATGGAATTATAAGTCGGAACTGGATTGGTTTCTACTGCAGCATGACAGTCACCGGCTTTTAAAAGAATGTGTGAAAGACTTGAACATATTACTCCGCGGTGAACCTGCCTTATACGAAAACCAGTTTAATATTTATGGCTTCGAATGGATAGACCTGAACCGCAGATCAGAAAGTGTGATAGTTTATCGTAGAAAGGGAAAGCAACCCAAGGATGATCTACTCGTTATCCTAAATCTCACTCCTGTTGTACGCCGCGACTGGAAACTGCAGGCAAAAGACAAGCAGGAGTGGAAAGAAATCTTTAATAGCGACGATAAAAAATACTGGGGTACCGGAGACGTGTACAACCCGGACATACAGGTTACAGAACTGGATAAAAACGATAAACTGTATGAATTGAATGTTCACCTTCCTCCATTGGGTGCGGTGGTATTAAAATAATTCTATTAAAGGATACAAAGTTTTTAAATTAAAAATACGTGCTCACAGAAGCCACAGATGCATACAGGAAAAATATCAAAATACTCCATCTGTGGCATCTGTGAGCCGAAAAACCCGCACAATTTGCACTTTAAAACTTCACGTTTACCCCAATGGTGAAATTTCTGCCGGCCATCGGAAAATAATAATTCTCGCTAACCAGCGATCCACCTGAAATATAACTGTAAGTATACCCGTTCGGTTCGTACATTTTATCGAAAACATTGTTAATCTGCAATACGAGGCCGATTTCACTAAATAATAATTGCTTCAACGTATATATGCTTCTTACATCTTGTATAAAAAATGCGTTGAGCATTCTCGAATCATTTTCGGTATTATCCAAATATTGTTTACTTACGTATTTACTCAGGAGGCTGATCTCCCAGTTTTGAAATGGAAGAAAATTGACCGCAGCGGCGCCCGTTACTGAAGGTGAAAAAGAAATATCCGACTTCTCAAAAGTCTCTGCTTTTTGTATGCCCTGGTCATAATCATCATACCAGGCTGTATAATCTTTAACCTTGTTTCGGCTGAAGGCTATATTCCCAGAAGCGTTAAACCACGATACAGGCATCCAGCCCGCCTGTAATTCAACACCTGCACGGTAGCTGTTTGGTATATTGGTACGAACATACGCGCCCACGTCATTTATCTTTCCGGTTAACACTAACTGATTACGGTATTGCATGTAGTACAAGGTAACATTCCAGTTAAAAACACTGTTTTTCCGTTCGAGCCCCAACTCCAGGTCGTGCAATGTTTCGTGTTGGGGTTGCCCGCCTGTACCGGCTTCAAAATCGTCACGATTGGGTTCCTTGTTTGCCATGGCGTAAGAAATATATCCCATCCAATTTTGTGTGCTATAGCTCAGCCCTAATTTTGGATTGAGGAAAAGATAACGGTTATATACCCGTAGTCCGGGATTATCTCTAAATCCGTTAAGTTGGTATCTTACACCGCGCATTTGAATATCACCAAAAACTTCCAGTCCCTGAGCTAATCTTTGTTGCAGTTTACTGTAAATATTGAAGTCGGTTTTAGAAGCATCAACATCATACCATTTGTAATCTTTTGGAATATTTGCTTCTGCCCAAATTAATTTTCCAAAATGAGTTCCATCGTACCGGTTCAATCCGCCACCGGTTATCCATTGGGTTCCTCTATTCTTGTATTGAACCGAAAAAATTCCCCCATAGAAAAAGTTCTTCAGCCATAACTGCCGCACAACATCACTACGACTAATAATTGAATCACCAATGGTAATATCAGGTAGCCCGAAGTCTGCGAGTTTGCGATTAGATTTGTATTGTTCATAATAGCCCTTGCCACGACTTAAAAAAGTGGCGATATTAAATCTGATACGTTTGTTAACCTCGGTGTTATAAAACAACTGAAAGTGATCTTGCTGATAATTATCCGTTTCATTTTCGTAGGGTTCGCCGGGTTTTTCGGTTCCTGCCGAATTAAAGGTACGGTGGGTTTTAAGCAGGTTTTCGGGAACACCGTTCCAGGCCTGATACGTTTTTTCTTTGCCTGAAAAAACATTGAGCCGCACCGATGATTTGCCGGAGAAATACGCGGTAGATAAATAAAAAGATTTCAAATCACTGCGGGCACGGTCAATATAGCCATCGCTATGCAGCGCTGATAATCTTGCGTCAACTGTTAAATGACCATCAATCAATCCGGTGCCCGCCTTTACCGTATTTTTCCAGGTGTTGAACGATCCGTAACTGTTGTTGCTTTCTGCATAAGGTTTTTCGACAAACTCGTTTGTAGTCATATTGATGGTTGCTCCAAAAGCACCAGCCCCGTTGCTGCTGGTGCCCACCCCGCGCTGCACCTGAATACTGTTTACCGAAGAAACAAAATCCGGAAGATCAACAAAAAAAGTTCCCTGCGATTCCGCATCGTTATAAGGAATGCCGTTGAGGGTTACATTGATTCTGGTGGCATCGGTACCCCGAATACGAATACCCGTATAACCTACTCCGTTTCCGGCATCAGCGTTCACAATTACCGATGGGAGTTGATTCAGCACAAAAGGAAGATCTTGTCCTAAATTAGCCTTTTCAATTTCTTTTTTCAAAAGATTATTCTTTGTAAACGGAGTGGTGCTACCTGCTCTCACACCTTGAATTTCTATAGGCTGCAGCATAAGGTTGAAGCTTTCCATCGTAATGGTCAAAGGTGTTGAGTTGGGTACCTGAACGGTTGAATCAAACGATTTAAAACCAACAGAACTAACGGTTATAGTGAATTCGCCTTGTCCAACAAGGTTAAAGCGAAAGTCGCCATTTTCGTCAGAAATTGTATTCCTGTTCCCTGATAACGCGACGCTGGCATTCGCAACAGGGAGTTTGGAATCTCTGTCAATAATTTTTCCATAAAGCGGGTACTGGGCATAAACTACCAGAGTACCAACCAGCATCGTAAATAACGATAGTAGTTTTTTCATTTCTGTTTTTGTTATCAGCTTCCGACGTGCATTTCGTTTTTATTGCACTCACTTGTCGTAGGCCGGGTTTACAAAAACAGGAAAGGAGAGATGTGAGGACTCGTCCTTCCCTGCGCAGGCATTACCCTGATCAGGTTCTACGGGTTTGATCTCAGTCCCCCGATATTTATCGGAGAACACCCCGGGAATCACTGAGGTTAAAACAAACTTTAACCGCGGTTGTTTGTTGTACAAAGGTAAAGGAGTTTTAAAATACTTTCCAAATTGTGTAACTTTTAACCGGTGGCGCCGTATTAGCATTAGGAGTTTACAGTATGAAATACCGTTTTGGATGTAACAACCATTAAAACCCTCAAATGAAAAAAATACTAATACTGATTTTCTGCTCAATTTGCTTTTTTATAGCAGTTGCACAAAGCGATAAAGTTATCGTTAACGATAAAAACGCTCAACTTCGCACTGTAAACGGACCTTTCTCAGCCATAACCGTGTCCGGAGCCATTGACTTGTACTTGTCGCAAAGTGATGAAGAAGTTGTAGTGGTTAGTGGTGCTGAAGCCAGGTATCGCGATAGAATATCCACCGAAGTAGTAAACGGGGAACTTAAGATTTTCTGCAACGAAAAAGGATTTCACTGGTCAGGCGGCAGCAAAAATTTAAAAGCCTATATATCGTTTACAAAAATCCAAAAGTTATCAGCTTCAGGTGCATCAGATATTTATGTAAATGGAGTGCTGAAGGCAGATGCGTTAAAGATCAATATTTCAGGTTCCAGCGACTTTAAAGGGGCAATGGACGTAAACGATTTGATTCTTGAACAGAGCGGAAGTTCAGATTCGCGGATAAGTGGAAGGGCAAAAAACATCAAAATAGAGGTGACCGGCGCGAGTGATGTAAAAGGGTACGATCTTGTTGTGGATAATTGTGAAGCCAATGCAAGCGGCGCCAGCGATATTCAGATTACAGTGAATGGAACGCTTACCGCTGCTGCTACGGGTGCCAGTGATATTTCCTATCGGGGTAAAGGAACTGCACGTACTATTAAAAATAGCGGCGCCAGTTCGGTAACAAAAAAGGACTGAGAAGTTGCGCCGGTCAGGAACTCATTCAACTGCCGCTGCAACAGGTAAACCTTTCCAATAAATTCAACGGTTAACCTGATAGACGTGTAACTTGTTTTCTGAGGTATACGTGCGTTGAATTACTAAAGTACCTTATAAAAGAAGGGTTTATTTATCATAATTTTGGATGCAAATAACCAAATTCGTCCAACGTTTTTTGAAAAATAGAACGCTCGGGTAAAATCCAAGAATGGATTTCTTAAATGAAATAAATTGTCAATAATACTCACTCCAAAAAATACCGGAACAGTAATTGAATACATTAAAAGTTGAACAAGAAACCAGAAAACACCGAACTGCTTTCTGATACGAACAAAATTAGATAACATAATTTGTAAGCCTTTCCGGTCGTATAGATTATAGTAACCTTTTCCTGAAGAACCAAATGTCTGGTTAGCGGTTTCGCCCTGCAGGTGTACCACTTTATACTGACCGAAAATACAAAGTTTACCGATTTTTTTAAGCCGGCTGCACCATTCTGCCTCTTCCGCATACAGAAAAAAATCTTCATCCAGGGCACCCGCTGCTTTTATGGCGTCTTTTTTCACCATCAGGTATGCGCCGTTGATCCAATCCACCTCCACCTCTTCGCTTGCATCGGGAATATTTGGCTTCTTAACATTGAGCATAAAACCAAGCCATTTCACAAAACCGCCGATATAAGGGAGTGGTAAGAGATAATTTAGTCCTCCCATCATAAAATAGTTACCCGAAATTTGCGGAGTATGATCCTCGTTGAGTAATTGAACTCCACAGGCAACGTAGTTCGAACGGATAAAACGCTGGTATGAATTCTCTATAGCATTGTTCAGGATAAGCGTATCTGGGTTTAATAGAAGCACTACCTCACCCGTTGACACATAAATTCCTTTATTATTTGCTCTCGCAAACCCGGAATTAATCGGCATTTCAACCCATCTTACAAACGGAAAGCGGGAAAGAATAATTGACTTGCTATCGTCTCCCGATTTATTATCTATCACTAACCATTCAAATAGATGAGTATTGTTGAATGCCATAGCACTACTAATACAATTGCAAATATCTGTTGCGGAACGGTAGTTGACGATAATTATGGATAGCGGCAATTGATTCTGGTTTTGAGATGTTAGATTATTCTGGAAAAAGTATCTTAACGAGATTACGATACATAATAAAATTTGATTGTAACCAATTTTCAACAACCATGAACGCCAACAGAATTTATCCATAAACGTTTGGATCATCCCCGACCGCGCTATCTCGGATTGGTGTCGTTAATATACCGTCCTGCAATATTAATTACTTATGTTAATATTGCGTTTATAATCTGGAAGCGTGGAAAAAATCAGTTTTATCATAATAACATACAATCGCCCGGCAGATTGTATGGAGTTGCTACAGGATATAAGTCAGTTGGAGAATATTAACGCCCTGCTCCAGGATGTTGTGATCGTGAATAACGCATCTACCTCTTCCTATGAAATAGTAAAACATTTTATCAGCACAGCGCATCATTTGCCTTTTATATTTATTGACGCACCCTCTAATTTAGGTGTTGCACAGGGTAGAAACTTTGCTGCTAATTACGCCAAAGGAGAAATTTTAGTTTTTATTGATGACGACATACTCATTCCCAATAAAAAACTGCTTTCTGCTATTGTGAATGGATTCAAGAATACGAATACCTTTGTTCGTGAAATAGGTGTGGTAGCATTTAAAGTACTTTATCATTCCACAGGAGAAATGCAGAAAACGGCTTTCCCACATAAAAATTTCAAAGCGTATAAAGACTTTTCTACCTTTTTAACTTACTACTTTGTGGGTTGCGCACACGCAATGAAAAGGAAGGTTTGGAATGAGGCTGGAAATTATCCGCCTGATTTTTTTTACGGGATGGAAGAATATGATTTAAGCTTTCGGGTATTAGATATGGGTTATGCAATACAGTATGATGCGTCAGTGGAATTAAGGCATAAGGAATCGCCGTTGGGCAGAAAAGCAAAAGCGGAGCGTATCAAAATGTTCTGGGTAAATAAAAGCAAAGTGGCATGGAAATATTTGCCTGGGATATACTTCTGTTCCACGGTACTATTGTGGAGTGGTGAATACTTGATCAAAACTTTGTTCAATATGAAACATTTTATTAAAGGATGGAATGATATACGTGGAATACGTAAAACACAAACACGGACACCCGTATCCCAGGCAACGTTGCAGTATTTGAAACAGGTGAATGCGAGGTTATGGTACTAATTGGGACTATAAAAGAAATTCATTTGAATGAATGGTGAACCACCTGTAATCGCTAATACTTAATCTGAAACTCGTTTATTCCAAACGAAGCATAAAGCCATAACGCCTTTAGAAATCAGTCCCTTCTGCAAAAAATTATCGGGTATTTTTTTTTGAATTTTTACAATGCGAAGCAGGAAATCCGGTATGGGGTTTCCGCCGGCATATAAAATAAGTTTATCTGCAGATCTTACCCGGGCATTACGGATCAAACGCCAATATTGGTCATATTCTCTCATGCTGACCTTCCGTGATTGTCCAGAGTTATTAAAATATTGTATAGAGCGGTAAAGAAGTGATTCCTGAAGAAAACAAATGTCGTGATTTCTGCTTGCTCCACCTGCTCCAAACTCGGCAACAACTGTTTCCGTGTAATGACTCGTTACGTTGTTTTCAAAGCATCGGAGATTGAAATCCCAGTCAGCGTGTAATTTAAATTTAGTGTTAAATTGTCCAATGGATTGAAAAAGACTTCTTCTGTAAAAGGCTGCCTGATGCGACAGGTTTTGTGATAATAATTTCTTGTAAGTAAACTGTCCGTCGTATTTTCCCTTAAAAGATTTACTGATAACATTTCCGTAAATAATTTGTATGCCTGTAGTGTCAAAAGTGGAAAAAACAGAATGAAAAACACATTCATCCAATAAGACGTCGTCGCTCCCCAGAAAGTACACCCATTCACCACTTGCCATCGCCACACCCTTGTTCATCGCATCGTATATTCCTGTGTCGGGTTCACTGATCCACCTGATTTTCGACTGGTTAAAAAGTTGAATTTTTGAAACCGTATTGTCGGTTGAGGCGCCATCAATGATAATCAGTTCTATATTTTCAAATGTCTGAGCCAGAACGGTTTGAATAGCACGTTCTATTTGTGTTTCGGCATTAAACGTAACAATAATAACGGAGAGGGTGGGTTGCATAGCTTATTGTCTTGAAAGAAATTTAATGACCTTTTGGATTCGTCTGGTAACAGGGCGAAGCATTCGTTTCACAAATGATATATCCTCTTTGACAGGAGTTTCAATTTTACTTCTGTGATGATTAAGCAATTGAAAATAAGGTGAGTTTTGGCAGGGATTCAATGAGTAGTGTTGAACCTGTTTACTGTTGAACTGATTTACGCATTTGAACTCTCCTTCCACTCTGTATTCTTCACTTTTGTAATAGTTTCCAAATTGTGAAGGTTGGCGAAACAACTCAATGTGGTGCTTTATCGCTAATAAAGACAATACCGACTGGTCGTGCCGATGTGCGTGGAACCCCCAGAAATTACGTCTACCCATCAAATTCCTCATGTCGCCAATAATTCTTTCATCCACACAATAGGAAAGCCACTCCTCTACGAAAATTTTCGATTGCGCTGAATTGGAAAACAGGCAAAATGATGCATCGGTCTGTGGCCCGTTCCAGAAGTTTTTTGAATCGGCATTCATAAGTATAAAGCAATCTCTCTTTACCCAAAATCTATTTTTCAAATTGCCATTAGCAAAAAGTAAGATATCGTGTTTGAGGCATAAAGAAACCAGGGGTGAAATATTATCTGTTATTTCAATGCCCGCATCAGAATAAACAATTACATCGCCGTTGTTACTGTTATTAAGCGCATCCAAAATCAGAAATGGCTTCCATATCCAGTAGCCAAATCCCTTTTTATTTTTGAAGATTTTTTGCTGATTCTTGAAGAAGTCAGTATTCTTTATAAATGTTTCATCGCGGGAAAGAATCTTATCAATCCCATTGCTCAACGCGGATGCATTTAGCCTGATCCTTGACTGTTCGAAGTTTTTATCGGAAAAATTTACTAAGATCGTCATCGCCTAAAGCGGAATATTTGATATGATACCAACGGGATGCTGATTTTCATGTTGCCCAATCCAGCCATTGATCTGAATGAGATACACATCTTTAATCATAAACTTTTCATTGTATTTGCGAACAATATTTAAAAATGCTTTCCTCATTTTACCATGAAGGTCATCCCAAAAAATAAGGAACTTCTCATCCAGCAAATCATATTTTACAATCATTTCAAACTCAAATAGAATAGCATCGGAAGAATGGAGCGCATCGGAAAAAATAAGATTGAATTTTTTGCCGTGCAGTTTTTTCCAGGAGTTTTCATCCCACACGTCACCAGAAATATACCGAACGGGGTTGCCATCAAAAGAATATGTTTTTACTGAAGAGTCTGTTTTTTTTATGGAAGACCGGGGACTGCTCCATGACTCTTTCGATTGAAAGGATAGTTTTGTTTCCAATACGGGATTGATTTCCTCAATGTCGAAGCCGGTAAACTCCCCATTAGACACGGCTTTCAACATTTGATAAAAATTTTTTCCAACGGACACTCCAATTTCGAGATAGTGAAGTTTATTGGGAAAGTGTTTTCGCGATAACGCGACCATCAAATCAGTATATGTAAAGTCATCATTGAGCGGTTTATTAATTTTGTCTCTGATAAAGTCAGGAACACCGTATTGAAAACACGACTCCTCCATAGCCTTGCGATCAAACCAATCCGGCACTTCCTGTAAACCTTCCCTATTTTGTTTTACTATTTCCGTCATCGGAAATTGCGTGAAATCAAACTCAGTCTTATAATCTACTTTAGCCGGAAATAAAATTTGTAAAAGGTTTGGCATTTTTAGTGATTTTTTATAAACAACCTTCCCGTGTAATCTATGCGATTTAAAAATGGGAAGATTTTTCGATTTGCAAAAAAATCGTCAACAGCTTTTTTCGCACCACTCCAGTGTCCGTAATCATCAATGATCATTATACCTCCGGGAACAAGTTTGTCGAACAAAGTCTCTAATTCGTGCTTTGTTGACTCATACCAATCCGTATCCAGCCGTAATAACGCAATTTCATCTATTGCATCGTCTGGAAGCGTATCTTCCACTCTGCCCTTACGATATATAATGTTGGCGGATGGATATCCGGTTTCCGCTAAATTGCGTTTTACCTCATCAAGACCAGAATAACACCAAACATTGTCACCCTTCATTTTATCCGATTCGTCAAGGAGAATTTTTGCAGCGCGTTGGTTTAATGCATTTTGGTCATCATCGGTTGCGGGTGGCATTCCTTCAAAAGTGTCAAATAAAAACAGCTTTCTATTGTTATCCTTCATCTGTATTAGCTTTCGGGCAACAAGGGCCATGCTTCCACCACGCCAAACGCCACACTCCACGATAGCGCCAGACAGTTTGTTGTTGACAATGTACTCAACAGACCGCAATAAAGAAATTTGGCGCTCATGACTCGTCATTGTAGTACCACTTACTGTTTCAATCAGATGCTTGTCGTTGGAACTAAAATCTGAGGGGAAAGCATCTTTAATGTTCCCGCGTCCTTTAATAATCGCCAGTTTTATTTCCGGACGTATCAGATTTACTTTTAAGATTTTATTGAATAAATACATGCGGTCGGATTTATCTCCCAAACTAAGCGGGTAAAAGTACATAAACCCTTCCAATTTAAATATAAAGGATTTAACATCTTTAATTGTCCGCCGTGCCAGTTAATAAAGAACCCCGATGATTTATGATATTCACCGGGGTTCGTGCTACATCAAAATTTTGTTACTGAGCATATACAATCACCAGTTTCGGGTGCCTGGCGGCATCGGAATATTCACTAGATGCGAATATTCGAGAATTATAATATACTTCATTTTGTAATCTCAGCGAAAAACCATAATTAGAATTTGACCCTGTCATATCCTTTACCAATTGTGTAACGTCTATTTCCACAAGATCTAGAAAGGCTTTGTTTGTTGACGGTATAACCACCTGATTTGTGGGAGAGGAAGAAGGTTGATTATTAAACTTCAAGGTTTCAGGGTTCCAGGCCTCCGTTACTTTTTGAATAAGCATAGAATTGTCGGAACCATAATTGGCTCTAACCTCATCACTGTGGTGACCATTAATAGGAGCCGGATGAGAGTACAAAGATAATTTTGCACTTTTTATAATAGACGTCGGGGGAATACTGCTTAAATTGAATTTAAATACAGCACGAAGTACTACAGGATTTCCATTTTTTGTCCAGGCTTCGGCTCCAATCTCTTTAGTATAAGGACCTGTTTCATCAATTGTTGAATTGCCAAAAATCACAACCTCGTCTGGATTATTTGCAGGCTGCAGAGATAAGGTTATTAATTCTCGCTCTTTTACACTGACTGAAACGGTATCAACGCCAGTAGCACCACCGTCATCTATCACCATTAGCTGAAACAAGTAAATGCCTTTAATAAGATTCTTCACGTCTGTTGAGGCGGAACCCTCGCTTACTATATCTGCGGAATTGGGGCCTGAAACCTGGCTCCATAAAAATGCTACTATTTTTCCGTCTAAATCTACCCCTGTACCAGTGAGTTTAGTTGATCCTTTGCCTTCCTTAAGCTCAATTGTGCGGCTTTCTCCGGCCTCTGCAATGGGTGTTTTATTATTAACAATTTCCTCCTTTGTGCAATTAGAAAAAAGCAGGGTAACAGCTATGAGGGTAATGAGTGGAAATGATGAACGTTTCGTAGTTTAGTGTTTTAGGTTTTAATAACGACACAAATAAACACAAAAAAGTGAAATAATCTGTCTGGAATTATGTTTTTTCGACAAGTCTGCTTTTCAATAGTTATTTTTAAATTGGCGTGTTGTAGGATTTGGGATAGATCATATTTTATTTTTCTTCTTCCCGACAATTATTAAAATTGAAGTGGATTTGAACGGGATTTGTGTGGTATCATTCTTAAATATATACCTTACCAGAAATCGCTTCAATTTACCATTTCTTAGTACGTCCATAGGTGCAGTGATATAGCTGCACTGTAATACTTCAAATCCGTTGCGTTCAAGCAGTTGGGTAATTCTTCCCTTTGTATATATTCGGGCATTAGCCCATCGCTCATGTAAAAAACGGGGCAGCCACGAAAAAAAAGGTACACGGTTCCAGGGCAACAGCGGTAATTTGGCACCGTGTGTTTCAAAAATCCACCATTTATTGGGAACTGAAATCGCCATCATACCATCATCTTCTAACAAGTCGCGAAAAATGGAAACGTTATCTTCATCGTGCAAATGTTCTATGACTTCAAAACTCGTAATACGGTCGAATTTTTGCCGGACAGGTGAAATATCCTTTTCGATATCTATGCTTTGAAATCTGCAATTGGTGATGCCATTGTTTTGAAGATAGTTTTTAATGTCTTCCTCGTAATCATCAACAATATCTATACCCAGGCAGGATTTCATTTGATTTGCAAGGAGAAACATTGATGCCCCGTTGCCGCACCCAATATCCAGATGCGTAAATTCTTTTCCGGTAAATCCAGGGTATTGCTCCAGCAGCCTGACTCGCCTACTCACAATCTTATCTGCTATGTCGGCAGGTCGTCCGAGATAGTGGTTTTCTGAAAATAACTCATCAGGAACTCGTTCTTTGTAATGCATGAAATTCCTTTGACGCGTATAATTGCTATGTTTTGCTTTTCTTCCAGTTTCTCCAAAGTGAAAAAAGTCCACCGCCGAGTGCCAGGTAAAACAAAATATTACCCACATACACTATTTTCTGCCCGGTGGAGTAGGAGGACGGCTCAAACTTAAATACAATCTCATGCTTTCCGGAGGGTACCGGCATTCCGCGCAAAACATAATTTACTTTGGCATACGCCGCCTTCTTGCCATCAACATAAACATTCCATCCTGCCGGATAGTAAATTTCACTGAAAACAGCAAACTGGGGCGTCGCGGATTGTGAGCTGTATTTTATCTCATCATTTTCATAGCTCACCAATTGTATGGTGGCAGTAGAATCGGCTGTTGGAGCCTCACCGGTAACTGTTTTAAAACTGTTGTCTATAATTACAGTGTCCTTTGGTCCAAACAGATCTAATGCTTTGATCTCTTCAACAGGCCCGTTTACATACTTAATGTGCTTGATAAACCAGGCGGCGCCCAATGCCTGGTCATTTTTATAAACACCCGCAGGTTGTTGTTGCTGCGACGGAGGTGTAATGATGTATCGTGTGTCCAGCATGTTCAGCACATCCATATTGGGCGTTTGTTTTGATAACTGAGCTTCAATGAGGTCCTGATAAATGCGCAATTTTGCCGGATGGTACCCGCCGATGTTGCGGTGGAAATAGCTGGTAATGGCGGCACTGCCCTGGAAAGGATCACCGGTTGAAATATTATATACCCTGTAGTGAGGATCCTTGTCTTCCAATATTTGTTTGTCAGCAGGAGTAGGAGTGAAATAGTCTGTTTGTATCGCAGTTTCGTCTTCAAGGTAATTGTCTGCATTAAGGTATTTGCTGTCAATGATCAGGAGATCAAGAGTGTTCACTACAATAAAAATAACTACTGCTATAATGGGTTTAATCCGATTTTTCAGATACAAATACAAAAGACCAACAACCAACAAAGCAAACAACAAGGTCCGAAACATGTTTCCGGTAAACATGGCTTTACGATCGTCTTTCATTGCATTCACTACCATGCGACCTACCTGGTTATCGCCATTTTGGCCGGCTCCAAAAGCGTTCATTAAAACGGGATCAAAAGCACCTGAAAAATCATTGAACATATAAATCAGCAGTATCAGAGCAAAGAGGCCGCCAGTAGCGTATAGAATTTTTTTAAATGATGCTTTTAGTCTGTCCACACCACCGGTTTCAAAAAACACCTGCTGCAGCCCGATAACAGCCAGCAGAGGGAAAATCATCTGGGGAATAATAAGGGCCGTATTCGGTGACCTGAATTTGTTGTACAGTGGAAGGTGATCAAGCAAAAACGTATTAAAGCCCGAAAAATTTCTCCCCCACGCCATTACGATGGCCAGTACCGCCCCGGCGAGCATCCACCATTTGATATTGCCGGGAATAACAACCATACCAACAATGGCGAGCAAACAAATAATGGCACCGAGGTATATAGTACCACCCGTTCCTTCGGGCATGGCACCCCAATATTTCGGCATGCTTTCGGCAATCTGAATAGCTTGTGCTTCAGGAATATTTTGCTTTGCCAGGTTACCTACCAATTTGGAATCTTCATCAAAATGTGTACTCGTTCCTTCCCCAAATACGCCCGGCATCAATAGCGTAAGCGTTTCACTTTTCCCTATACTGTATCCAAAGGCGTAATCGTGATCTAATCCTTTAGTGTCTACTTTTTTAATTTCATCACCTTTGGTTTCAATACTTTTTCCACCGCGCATGGTGTATTTTGCATATTCCGCATTGGTGAGCAGGGTAGCTGCCGAATTCCCAATTGCAATGGCACCCCCGAGTATGGCGAGCGATAACGACACGGCCAAATGTTTCCATTGATGTTGGCGAATCCACTGGATGGCATAACCAATGGAAATGAAAAGTGCAGTGAAGAAAAAATAATAGGTAACCTGAGGATGATTGAAAGCCACCTCCCAGGTGCCAAATATGGATGTTACTGCCAGACCTAATAAATATTTTCTTTGGTAAATGAGTAAGAGTCCGGCCAACAACCCCGGCATGTAGGATAAAGTCCACATTTTGGTATCGTGCCCCGTAGCTACAAAAAGTGCATTAAAACTGGCATAGGCAAATGCAAGTCCTCCTAGTATGCCCAACACAGGGCGCGCTCCTGCAACACAACTTAATATATAGAAACTAATACATGCCAGGAAAAAAAATCCAATGGGTTTGGGAAGACCCAGAGTAAGCACGTTATGAAGGTTGGGCAAATAGGATTTTACTTCCATAGCCACCTGGTATGCCGGCATACCACTAAACAAATGGGTTGTCCATAAAGGAAAATGACCATGTTGCTCCTTATACTCGAACGAGTTTTGTGCCATCCCCTTCCAAAAAATAACGTCACTCTGTTGCAGCACTTTCCCTTCTAAGGCAGGGCGGCAATAAATTACCGATACCGCCAAAAAAATACCGACTGCCACCAGGTGAGGTAAAATGGCTTTGAAATTTATTTTTTTCACACTAAAAATTTTTTGCTGCCGATCTGCCAGGTCATTTCAAATCCTTATTACCCGGAGCAGGTTCTCAAATTTAAGGCGGCAAATTAATGTTATTTTTATTCTTCCCTTTAATTTTAACGCATAATATGATTCAACAGATTTTAAAGGACCGCCCAACAAAGTTGTTTATCGGTTTTTCAGCTTTTTTCGTCGCCAATGCGTTGATTGCCGAATGTATAGGGGGTAAAATTTTTTCGCTTGAAAAAGTCTTCGGTTTTGAGCCGGCCAACCTTACGCTGTTTGGGCAATCGGGTTTATCTTTTAGCTTAACCTGTGGCGTTTTGCTGTGGCCGCTGGAATTTGTAATGACTGATATTGTAAATGAGTTCTACGGACCTAAAGCGGTTAAAAGAATTAGCTATACGGCGGTTGCATTAATATCTTATGCTTTTGTAATGTTTTATGCAAGTATTCGCGTTCCCTTTGCAGACTGGTGGCCGGCGTCGAAAGCTGCTGAAGGAATTCCTGATTTACAGTTAGCTTTTAATGGTGTATTCGGACAGGGTATGTGGATTATAGCGGGGAGCCTGGTTGCATTTTTAGTGAGCCAGTTGGTTGATGTTATCGTTTTTCAGCGAATCAAAAAAGCTACGGGTGAAAAAAAAGTGTGGCTTCGGGCAACGGGCTCTACTTTAGTGTCGCAGTTGATTGATAGTTTCATCGTATTGGCCATTGCGTTTAAATTTGGCAGCAATTGGACGTGGACGCAGGTGATTGCAGTGGGGTGTGTGAATTATATGTATAAATTTGCGATAGCCATTTTACTTACACCCATTATTTATTTGGCCGAATATGGCATTGTAAAATATGTGGGCAGGGAAACGGCCACAAGGATGAAACTAACGGCGATGGAGGGGTGATTTTCAAATGTGCGAATTTGTACACCGGCTGGTGTAAGAATTTGGAAAGTCATTCCTGTTGATCCCAATAAACGATAAATTATAAACTCCATTCTTCCATGTTTAACGTACGGGTTTACGGTATACTTACCAATGAAAACAGGCAGGTTCTGGTTAGTGATGAGTTTATCCGGGGCAGTTACTATACCAAGTTTCCGGGTGGCGGACTCGAATTTGGAGAAGGCACAAGGGATTGTTTGAAACGGGAGTTTATGGAAGAAATGAATCTTGAAGTACGGGTTACGGATCACATTTATACTACCGATTTTTTCCAAATGTCTGCGTTTACTCCTGATCAGCAGATTATAGCTGTTTATTACAGGGTGGAACCGCTTGCTACTATCAATGTACCTATTCGGCTAAAACCCTTTGATTTTGATGAAGTGCAAATGAATATCTATCGCGAAACCGGTGAAACAGAAACATTTCGGTTTATCAATTGGAATGAATTTTCAGGAAATAGTGTCACGCTGCCTATTGATAAAGTGGTAGCCCGGTTAGTGAAAAATGGCTAACATAAATCAACATCTTTTCAAAACCATTTCTTTTTCATGAAATAGGCGCCCATTATAATGGAAACCGAAAGAGCCAGAATAATGGGAATGTAAAATGCATGGGGTTGGTGCTGGTAGGGAATAGGTACATTCATTCCGTATATGCTGGCTATTAATACCGGGAATTGCAAAATGATGGTTATAGACGTGAGGCGTTTTAATACGAAGTTTTGATTGTTGGATATTATACTTGCAAAAGCGTCCAGTGTAGAACTGAGGATATTGGTATAAATGTTTGCCATTTCAAGCGCCTGGGAAGTGTCCACCACCAGGTCATCCAGTTCCTCCTTTTCCTGTTCATTTAATCCAAGAAAATTGGTTCTTACCAGCTTCATTAGCAGCATTTCATTGGAGCGCAGTGCGGTTACAAAATACACTAAGCTTTTTTGAATCCGCATCAGGTCGAGGAGTTCTTCATTTCTGTTTGATGCATACAACTGCTGTTCCAAAATATTTCTGCGATGGTTAATTTCTTTGAGATACTCCATATAGGTTTGAGTGATTTTCTCAAAGATTTTTACTACCATCATGTTTTTCTTATCCGCATGCCGATTCTGAAAAGTATTCAGAAATTTCTTGATCGCACCGTTTTCAAAGGAGTTTACGGTTACGATTTGATTATGCGTGAGAATAATACAAATCGGAATGGTAATATAGAATGAATCGCTTTCGTTGAACGAATTATTCTCCGTTGGAGTTTTAATAACAATGAGCCTTACATTGTCCTCCAGCTCAAACCTGGATCGCTCGTCAATATCAAGCGAATCCTGCAGGAATTCGATTGGAATTTCCAGTGCTTCAGAAATTTCAGCAAATTCCTCATGTTTCAAAGGGGGTAAAATGTTTACCCAGGTTTCGTTATCCGCTTTTTCAATTGCGGTTGTTACCCCGTTGATATTTTTGAAGTATTGAATCATTGCGGCGCAAAGGTAGGGGTATTATTATTTGAGATTTGATATTCAAAATTTCAATTCCGCGACGTCCCGTCAACGCAAAAAATCCCACATTCTCATTACTGCCGGCACGCTGCTTTCTCAAATTTTTACTTCAATGGTACCCTTAAATACAAATTCGGCGGGTCCACATAACCAAATATTACTGTATCTCCTGTCTTCCGACAAGTTAAACTCCACACTTAATTTTCCACCCCTGGTTTCTACTGCAATTTCATTAAATCCATTCTCATGATGCGCCGAAACCAACGCGGCCGCTGTTACCCCGGTACCACAGCTTAGCGTTTCATTTTCCACTCCCCGTTCGTAAGTTCGCACAAAAATACTGTCATTATTTAGTGCCTCCACAAAATTTACGTTGATGCCTTTGGCTGCAAACTCCTCATTGTATCTGATCTTTCTTCCTTCTTCTGTAACATTCATTTTTTGAAGACTTTGAACAAATTGCACGTAATGCGGTGACCCGGTATCGAGAATAAAATGGTCTGTAAAATCTTTCGCTTTCTCTACGTCTTTCATTTTCAGGCGCACTATACCCTGGAGGTCAATTTCGGCCTCATGTGGTCCGTCTGACGCAATAAATCGGTAGGTCGTTTTTTTTAGTCCGCAATCAGACGCAAACTTTACGAGGCAACGCCCACCATTACCGCACATACTGCCAGGGTTGCCATCGGCATTAAAGTACACCATTTCAAAGTCGTAATCTGCATGCACATTCAGTAGCATCAATCCATCGGCACCGATGCCAAACCTTCGGTCACACAAAAATTTTACCTGCGTCGGAGAAAGTGAGGAATACTCGTTTTCCCTGTTGTCTAAAATAACAAAATCGTTTCCTGTTCCCTGGTATTTGTAAAATTGGAGATTCATCAGTTGCTATTATGGTACAAAGTTATTAGATGCACATTGTACTCCGCTAACAATGTTTCGGAATCGGGGGGCAAATGTAATATTCTTTACGACGGTATCTGCATAATGGTTTCAAGAGTTCTTCGAATAAGTCTGTCTACCGTGGAATATGGATCGTGACTGAATTTTTTGGTAACACGATTGGCAATGATGGCGCTAAGGCTAAGACAGTGATGCCCCAATAGCCGTCCCAGTCCGTATATAGCCGCCGTTTCCATTTCAAAATTGCATATACGGTGCGTACCGAAGCTAAAAGCTGATAATAGTTGCAATAGCGCTGGCTCCTGCAACCCGAGTCTGAGCACCCTTGCCTGGGGGCCGTAAAACCCCGGACAGGTAGCTGTGATGCCCTGATGAAATTCCTTCACAAAATATTTGATAAGACCAACATTTGCACTGCTAATGTAAGGATTAACCGTTAGCCGGTTGGATGGAACCTGGGTGGCAAATGCCTGGATGAGTTGGTTTTCTTCCTCGTTATTTTCAGCACGGTAAAAGTGCAAAAGATTGTCTAACCCTATACCATGTGTACTGGCAACAAAATCGTCAACAGCTATATCCTGCTGCAGTGAACCCGCAGTACCTATCCGGATGATTTGCAGGGAACTGAGGGTTGGTTTTGCGGTTCGGTGTAGCAGATCAATATTAACGAGGGCATCAAGTTCATTCATCACTATATCTATGTTATCCGTTCCGATACCGGTTGACACTACGGAAAGGCGCCTGTTGCCCATCCTACCCGTATGGGTAACAAACTCCCGATGGCTGCATTTGTACTCTATCACGTCAAAATATTTGCTCACTTCCTGTACTCTTTCCGGATCGCCTACCGTTATTATTGTACCGGCCAATTCTTCAGGTAGCAGATCCAGGTGATATACTGCACCACGTTTATTAAGAATTAATTCGGATTCTCCAATATATTGCATGAGTAAGATATTTGTTGTTCATAAAAATATCCTATTTTCGCAACCCGGAAAAAACAACAAAAAGGTCCTGTGGCCGAGTGGCTAGGCAGAGCTCTGCAAAAGCTCGTACAGCGGTTCGAATCCGCTCGGGACCTCAAAGAAACAGCCTCGTTAACGAGGCTGTTTCTTTAAATACATGGTGCAAACAAAAAGAACGCCGGGTTGTTGCCTCCTGCGCATTCTTTTCGTAATTCGAAATGCTATAGATTATTCAACAATCAGAAACTGGGATATAACTTGTGTATGCGGTCTATCCAGTCCTGGATACCGTCGTTTGTTATATCATTGGTGTTGAAGTTCGCCAGACTGAACCGTATGGTACGGTTATTGGCATTAGATATAAAGATGAAATTACCGCCCGCATATATATTGTAGGCTTCTAACCCTGGTGGCGAGGATAGCTTCTTAAAGTTGGCCGTATTAGTCAATGCTTCAAAATCTGTCAATACGCTAATGTTATTCATGGTGCAAAAATAAGTGAAAAATCGTAAGCCGAAAAGTGGCTTATATATTTTGATTTATTATTTACATTTGAGTACAAATTGCTGCTATGAAAACGGTTCTGGTGGTTATCGGGATAATCTTGTGGAGTGGTTACTCAATCGTCGCGCAACCTGTATGCGGCTTTGATCAGTCTAACGGTGCCTTGCAGCAGGAAAACCCCATCTTCAAACGGCTGATCGAACAGAATGAACAAAAGATCGGGCAGTTTATTCAGCTAAGAAAAACGGATAAGCGTTTTCAGCAGAAAACGATGGCTATTTTCACTATTCCCATAGTAGTACACGTGCTGCATACGGGCGAGCCGGTGGGTACTCCTTTTAACCCATCAGATCAGCAGATTCATGATGCAATCAATTATCTGAATGCGATTTTCGATGGTTCTCATGCCTCCCTCACTCCGGCAGGCACAGATGCTGCTGGTGATATGGGGTTAAGATTTGTTTTGGCTCAAAGAGATCCCGACTGTAATCCAACAACAGGCATTCATCGCGTAGATATGTCTGATAACGCTTCCTACCTGGCCAATGGTGCCAGCAATATGAACATAAGTGAGGATATCGCCATGAAATCGCCTGTGGCATGGGATCGAACTCAGTATTATAATATTTATGTTGTCAATAAGATAAATGGAAAGGACGGAACGTCCGGACAGTTTGTTGCCGGGTATGCTTATTTTCCAACATCCAGTATTGTGGATGGTATCGTTATGCTGGCTACACAAATGAAGGCAGGTTCTAAAACGCTTTCGCATGAAATTGGACATGCATTTAATCTTTATCACACATTTGAAGGATCCCATGATAATTCTCAATGCCCCGCAGCACCGGGAGACCGTGTTAATGACACCGATCCCGTTGCGTTTAATGCAAATTCTTCGGGAGTAGTAGATTTTACCTGCCGTACGGGAAATAACTCCTGTATTAATCAACCCTATAACATTCGTACAGAGAATAACTTTATGAGTTATACGAACTGTTATACGCTTTTTACTCCGGGACAAAAAGACCGGGTTCAGGCAAGTGTATTATTGGCTGAAAGAAACAGCCTTACTACTTCCTCTGGTGGATTGCCCACTAATGTTTATCCTACATGCGCTCCTAAAATAAATTTTGAACAGTCAATAGTGTCTGTAACCAGAACCGCTACCGGGATAAACGGATGCCTGCGGTTTAACGATTACCAATTTAATCTTACCATTGGCGGAGACCCGCTTCAGAATGCTATCATCACACTCGTAACAGATCCGGTTTCAACAGCGATGGAGGGTAGGGATTTTGAATTTCCTCTCGGTAAAGTGGTGGTTTTTCCTGCGGGATCAAACAACAACCGATCATTTACAGTGCGGATATTGGATAACGGAAGTTCTTTAGATGTGAGAGAACTCAGATTGAGATTTTTATTAGATAACAGCGGTGGCGTTGCAGAAATGGGAACGTTGACTCCATTCCTGGATATACAGATTCAACCTCACGATTATAGTCCGGTGGCTCCGGGTACCATTGCTTCTGCAACGATTGGGGCATCAATCTACCAGATCACAAGTGCAAAAATATTTGATGCAACACTTGCCAAACAAAAAACACAAATATTATACAGGGCAGGTGAGTTATTGGCGGCAGGACTTTCAGAAGGGAGTGCTATTAATGGAATGAGCTTTTTAATCAATAAGAAATCAAACCGCCCTCTCAAGAATGTGGAAATTCGTATAGCTCAAACCAGCATTACCAACCTGGTTAATGGAGGAAGTTTGCAGCTTGTCGGCTCAATGGTAACCGTATTGTCGGAGCCTGCCTATACAACGATGAATGGCTGGAACAGTTTCGCGTTCACCCAGCCGTTTACCTGGGATGGAGTGAGTAGCATAGCGGTAGAATTTTGTTTTAATAATGGTACAACTGCTGCGGGTACGGCCGATGTTGTGCATGCCTATTCTGATGGCAGTGAAACGGGTTATGGAAATATGATTGAAGATGGCACGGTGAACTGCTCACAAAATTTTGCTTCCGTAAGCTATTATCAGAACGGCGTAAAACCACTCGTAGTGCTCGACTACGCAATGTATGGCAACCCGGTAGAGCGTACAGTCGCACAATCCAAAGAGGAATATTTGGGACCCTTTAGTGAAGTGTATTTTTATGACCAGGTACAACCTGAACGAATAATTGCACGAATAAGGAATTTAAGTGCGTGGAATTATGGGTGCACCTCTGTTAGCATTGACAGGGCAGGAGATGGGACGCAACCTTTCTGGAATAATGCACCCGGTGAGTCGCTTACTCAAAAAAGTTTTTTCGTAACTCCCCAATTTAATAATCCCTCCGGTGCTTACGAAATTGCGTTGTATTACACCGAAGCAGAAAAGACGGGTTATGAGCAGGCAACAGGAAATAATTGGAGCAATGTCAAAATGATCAAGACGGAAATTCCTGTTCCCACTGTTACGCCTGAAACGCCGGAACCCGATAAAGTTCAGGTGAATGCAATAGTTGAACACGAATCTTTCGGTGCAGATCATGTTGTAAAAGCAACATTCAATACCGGGTTTTCCGGCTTTGCATTAGGTATAACAGAAGCCGTTCTGCCGGTTCGGTGGCTTAGTTTTGTAGCCACAAATAAAAGGGGAAATGTTGTACTGCAGTGGGCAACCGCTATGGAGTTCAATAATAGTTTTTTTGATATTCAGGTCAGTTATGATGGAACTGGTTTTGTTAGTCTGGGAAGGCTGCCTTCTAAAGGTAACCGTTCTGCAATAACAGAATATGAATATGTTCACGTTCGGCCCGGAGCGGGAAAAATATACTATCGGGTGCAACAGGTGGACAGGGATGGGAAAAACAGCTACAGCAAAATTATTGAAGTAAATATTTCAGGAGGCAATAGCGAACCCTCACTGTATCCCGTGCCTGCGAAAGATAATATAACCCTGCATTTTGGAAAACCGGTTGCCAATGCTTTTATAGAAATATTGACCAGCGATTTAAAACAGGTGTATTTTGAAAAGATAAACGGTATGTCCCTCACCAAAAATATTAATACCGGCAGGTGGACTGCAGGAACTTATTTTGTCAGACTTACTATCGGGCACAATCACTATGTTTTGAAATTTGTAAAACTGTAGATGGTAAGAAACAATCGAAGTTTCCGGTAAAATAAAAAAGCAATCTAAAAGCTATTGTTTTCAGTTGCTTTTCGTCTCTCACTTCTCACTTGATATATCCCAATATCTTCAGCATACTTTGCGACGATTGTTCTTTGGCATACAACCAGTCTGTTAGTTTGCCATTTTTATCGTATTCCACTATTACGTGTTTGGGAGAGGGGATAAGGCAATGCTTAATTCCACCGTATCCGCTGATCTGATCCTGGTAAGCGCCTGTATGGAAAAAGCCAAGGTAGAGCGGCTCTCCGTTTACAATTTTGGGAAGAAACACTTCATTAATATGTTCTTCAGAATCGTAGTAGTCGTGACTATCACATGTCATACCTCCCAATACTACCCGCTGGTACTCTTCATCCCATTTGTTGATGGGAAGTAATAAAAACCGTTCTCCAATACCCCAGGTATCGGGTAAGGTGGTGATAAACGAAGAATCAATCATATACCAGGTTTCGCGGTCATTCTGCACTTTTTGTCCTACCACACTATAAATATGCGCCATGCTCTCTCCAACGGTAAAGCTTCCAAACTCTGTAAAAATGTTGGGCACCGGAACTTTGGCTTTTTTACAAACGCTTTTAATATTGCGAATGATTTCATTAATCATGAACTGGTAGTCGTATTCAAATCCCAGCGAATGCTTAATGGGGAAGCCACCACCTATGTTTATTGAATCCAGTTCCGGGCAAATTTTCTTCAACTGACAGTACAGGTGAATAATTTTATTTAATTCGCTCCAATAGTAAATGTCATCTTTAATGCCTTTGTTCAAGAAAATGTGCAGCATTTTCAACTGGAACTTATTTTCGTTACCCTCAATTTTGTCAACGTAAAATTCCAGTATATCGCGTGCTCTCATTCCCAGCCTGGAAGTATAAAAAGGGAATGTGGGCTCTTCTTCCGCAGCAACACGAATACCTAACTTAAACGGTACTTTTACTGAGCGACGATAGGCATCCAGTTCTTCTTTATTATCCAGGATGGGAATCACATTCTTGAATCCGGAATTTAATAAACGTGCTATGCGGGACGTGTATCCTTTTTGCTTAAATCCATTACAAATGATGTGAATATCTTTGGTAATCTTTCTTTTCTCATAAAGGCGGTTAATGATCTCAATATCGTAAGCGTAGGAGGTTTCGAGATGGATTTCGTGTTTGAGCGCTTCCTCTACAACAAAGGCAAAATGCGAACTCTTGGTGCAGTAGCAGTAGTAGTAATTGCCTTCATACTTATACTTCTTAAACGCTTCTTTGAACATCTTCTTCGCCTTTTGAATTTGCATACCAATTTTGGGCAGATACGTAAGCTTAAGCGGCGTACCATATTTTTCAATAAGGGCTTTCAGATCTAATCCGTTGAAGCGAAGATAGCCGTCTGTTACATCAAAACCTTCCTGCGGAAAATAGAAGGTTTGTTTCACCAGGTCGGTGTATGATTTGTTCATTTCTTACTGTAGAACTGTTGTAATGGTGATTAATGGATATACAAATGTAGTTTTTTGATGCATTTCCCAATAAAAAACCGGTAGTGAAATTTTTCGCTACCGGTTTTTCAGCGTATCTGGAAAAAATGTTCAATTCATTCCTTCGTTTACCGTTATTTAACGGAGGCAATCAACTTTTTGAAGCTTTCGGGCTCGTTCATCGCAAGGTCGGCCAAAACTTTACGATCAAGTTCTATCCCTTTTTGGCGGAGTTTAAAGATAAACTCCGAATAGGTAAGTCCTTCTTCCCGAACAGCAGCGTTGATACGCGCTATCCATAACGCCCGGTATTCTCTTTTCTTTAATTTGCGGCCAACATAGCTGTAGGTTAATCCTTTTTCTACAACGTTTTTAGCAACGGTATAAACATTCTTACGTTTGCCATAAAAGCCTTTAGCGGCTTTGAGCACTCTTTTCCTGCGGGCTTTAGATGCAACGGCATTTACTGAACGTGGCATAATTTATTATTTTTTGGGCGTCGTGAAGTCTACTCCACCAACAACTGTTTTAAAATTTAATTCTCTAATTGGGATATCAGCTCTTCCCCGTAGGGAAATCAGCTTATTTTAAACGCAAAAGGCGCTTCACAAAATCCATATTGGACTGGTGCACCTGCCCATCAATTCTCATGGAGCGCTTACGTTTTTTTGATTTTTTGGTAAGAATGTGGCGGCGAAAAGACTTTTGGTGGGTAATCTTGCCGGTGGCGGTCACTTTAAACCTTTTCTTTGCACTTGAATTGGTTTTAACCTTAGGCATATCAATATAATATTTAAGTTATTCCCTCGGGGCGTTTCCGAACAGACGGAACTCTTATGGAGCCTTTGGGGTAATCTGCGCATTTCGTGCTTTTACGGCAAATAACGCGCACCCTGTTTTGGGGCGGCAAAGGTAGGTAAAATATGTTTAAAAGCAAACAACTCTTAAATCAATTATATTTGGAGTAGACGCATTTTGAATATGATTAGCTTTCCCGTTGTTTTCCACGAGTTAGATAATTCATATGAAATCCCTGAGATTCAGTTTCCGTACGCGTTCATTATCCCTAAATATTTTGCCGACTTTCAAATCAAGCACTTAATTTTAACGCATGAGAATTGTCTTCTTTTGTCTTTCCTGTATCCTCACTGTAGGTTTGATAGTTTGTCTGGGTACTTCCTTATTTTTACCGCTTCCCCTGGGGAGCTTTTTGAGTCCCCAGCATGGAATATGGCAAAACGCCGATCCTATGAATCAAAATTTCAATGCCAGGTTACGTTTCCCGGAGCTTACGGGAAAATCAACCGTTTTTCTCGACGAACGCCTGGTTCCCCATATCGTATCCGATTCGGAAGAAGATGCCTGTTTTATTCAGGGCTATCTTCACGCCCGTTTTCGCTTATGGCAGATGGAATTTCAAACATTTGCTGCAGCCGGACGAATCAGTGAAGTTGTGGGGGACAGGGCGGTGAACTTCGATAAAGGAAGAAGAAGGTTGGGAATGGTATTTGCTGCCGAAAACATGCTCAGGGAAATGGAAGCTAATCCGGTTTCAAAAAAGCAGGTGGATAGTTACACCGCCGGGGTAAACGCCTATATCGGAACACTTACGGAAAGTAACCTCCCGGTAGAATACAAACTGTTGGGATATAAACCAGAGAAATGGAATAATCTTAAAACGGCACTGTTTGTTAAACAAATGGCATTTACCCTTTCAGGCTTTTCGGATGATTTACCGTTAACAAAAGCAAAAGCCTTTTTTGGAGATGAGGCTTTACGCATTCTTTTTCCTCAAATCAACGATTCACTTGACCCTGTTATCCCTAAAGGCACAATATTTCCAACTGCATCCGTTGTTCCTGTTGCTCCTGCTGATGCCGATTCGGTATATGTCAATAATTTGTCGGGCGAATTGCAGGAGGTGCAAAAGCCTAACCCTTCCAATGGCAGCAACAATTGGGCAGTAAGTGGGTTACGAACAAAAAGTGGCGCACCAATTCTTTGTAACGATCCGCATCTCGATTTATCCTTTCCTTCTATCTGGTATGAAATGCAAATAACCACTCCCACAATGAACGCCTATGGTGTGAGTTTTCCGGGAGCACCCGGAGTGATTATCGGATTCAACGATAGCATTGCATTTGGTTTCACCAATTCAGAAAGAGATGTAATGGATTATTACGCTATTAAATTTAAAGACGAAAGTAAATCTCAGTATTGGTTCGACAGCAGTTGGAAAACCAGTGAGCTTAGGATAGAAAACATCAGGGTAAAAGATGCACCTGTGGTGTTGGACACCGTAGCGTACACTGTTTTTGGCCCCGTGATGTATGATAACAGTTTTCCTTCCACTACAGAACCGGGAACCAACCTTGCATTACGCTGGAAGGCACATGATCCCTCGAATGAGTTGCTTACCTGGTTCTACCTCGATCGGGCAAAAAACTATGAGGATTATAAGAAGGCATTGCAGTATTTCACCAACCCCGCGCATAATGTGGTTTTTGCCTCAAAGTCGGGGGATATTGCCATCTGGCAGCAGGGAACATTTCCCGCATTGTGGAAAAGGCAGGGTTTGTACGTGATGCCAGGTGAAGACAGCAGCTATATGTGGCAGGGATTTATCCCCCGCGATGAAAATCCGCACATCATTAATCCGGAAAGAGGATTTGTGAGCAGCGCTAACCAGCGACCGGCCGACAGCACCTACCCGTATTTCATTCCGGGGTATTACGATCTCTACAGGGGTATAGCCGTTAACCGACGACTGAGTAGTATGAATGGTATAACACCAAACGACATGATGAAGTTGCAGAATGATAACTACAATGTATTCGCAGAAACCGCCAGGCCTTTCCTGCTGAAATACCTCAACGACAGCAGCCTCAACGAAACAGAAAGAAAATACCTCGAAATCGTCAGCAACTGGTCTCTCTATAATAATATCAATGAGAGAGGAGCCACTTTGTTTAAGTTATGGTTCGACAACCTTCAAAATTTAGTTTGGGATGATGAGTTTAAGAAGGCAGGTGTGGAAGGATTGCGTCCGGGTGTTAAAACCTTAACAGAAGCTTTGCTGCGTGATTCTGCGTTTCCATATATTGATAATATTGAAACTCCGGTGCGGGAAACAATCGGTGATGTAGTAACAGAAGCATATCAACTTGCAACGAAAGCTGCGGATTCTCTAAGTACCATTAATCAACTTACTTGGGGCGCGAATAAGAATACTTCCATTTACCATTTGCTGGGTGCAACCATGATGCCCTTTTCCAGAACCGGATTGCCGGTAGGAGGTGGTGCGCATATTATAAACGCAATGCAACATACCCACGGACCCAGTTGGCGAATGGTAGTTGAATTGACAGACGAAACGAACGCCTATGTGGTTTATCCCGGGGGGCAGTCGGGAAATCCGGGCAGCCCTTATTATGATTCATTCGTTGACAAATGGGCAGCAGGTGAATATTATAAAGCCTGGTTTATGAAACGGGGAGAATCTGTAGGTGAAAAGCCGGTATGGAAGTTAGAATTCGAAAATGGATAGTGTGGCGGTTGCAGGGATTGGGATTTTGGAAGTTTAGAAACCGTGATCGAATATCCTGTAACGCGCAATTGACATCAACACAAACGGCATAACACAAACCGAAATTTCAAAAGTTATCCGCAGTTCTTAAATTTCTGATTTTCCCGGAAATGGAAAACTACTCAATCTAAATATTATCAATTCATCGAATAGCCATCAAATCAGCAATATGAAATTTGTAGTTTCAATTTTACTAACTGTTTTATTGAGTTTTGCAGTTTGTTTATATCTGCCATGGTGGGGCATTGCCGTAGCTTCTTTCATTGTACCACTTTTCATTATCCAAAAGTCCTATCTGGCATTCCTCTCCGGATTTATTGCGCTTTTTTTACTCTGGGGTACACTTGCGTTGTGGATCAGTACCGAAAACAACCACCTGCTCGCCCACAAAATTTCGATGCTGGTCATTAAAAGCGACAGCCCTTTACTTCTTATTGGTCTGTCCGCTTTGATTGGTGCAGTAGTTGCCGGCCTTTCTGCACTCAGTGGTTCCCTGTTTCGACGGTTGTATTAACGGTTCCGATAGTTCACTTTAAGTACAAATCTTTATTTTCGTTGAGAGAATTTTGGTGCATGAAGAAATTTTTGGCGCTGTTTGTTTTTCTCATCGGTTTGCTTTTTTCGGTACAGGCTTTACCTGTTTCGGGAATTGTCAAGGATGACAATGGAGGGCTTCTTCCTTATGCATCTGTTATAGTGAAAGATAGTGAACCGGTAAAAGGAACCACAGCGAACAAGGATGGGAAATATATACTGAATCTGCCGGCGGGCGTTTATGTTTTACATTGTATGCATGTAGGATATAAGATGGTTGAGCAGGAAATTGTGGTAACAGATCAGCCCCTGGAGATTAACTTTACCCTTCCGTTACAGGAGCTCACGTTACAGGAAATTGTTGTCGGAAATCGAACTGAAGACCCTGCGTATGAAATTATCAGGCAGACGATTAAGAAGCGTTTGTTTTTTAAAAATCAGGTAAATGCTTTTCAGTGTCAGGTTTATATTAAAGGGCATTTGAAATTGCAGGATTATCCTTCCACAATATTCGGACAGAAGGTAGACCTTGCCGATGGGGATTCGGGGAAAAGCAGGATGATTTATTTATCTGAAACCATCGCTAAGTATTCCTTCCAAAAACCCGGAAAAGAAAAAGTGGAAGTGAGTTCAACACGTGTAAGCGGACAATCGGGTGGCTTTGGTTTCGGAAGCCCACGGTATGTTATTTTTTATGATAACAATATTCAAATCAGCAATGCACTTAATCCGAGAGGGTTTATTTCTCCCATTGCGGATAATGCACTCAACTTCTATCGCTACAAATTCATGGGCAGCTTTTCGGAAAATGGAAAGCTGATTGATCATATTATGGTAATTCCCAAAAGGAGTTATGAGCCTTTGTTTAGCGGTTACATTAATATTGTTGAGAATGAATGGCGAATTCATAGCGTAGATTTAATGCTCACCAAAAAATCCCAGATGGAACTTGCCGACACGTTGCGAATTGAGCACCTGTATGTGCCCGTTACCAAAGACGTTTGGATGATTCACAGCCAGGTGGTATATCCCTCCGTTAAAATTTTTGGATTTGATGCCAAAGGAAGTTTTGTGACTGTGTATTCTGATTATAAAATTGAGCCCTCATTTGAGAAGCATTTTTTTACCAATACCATCCTGACGTACGACACAGGTTCCAATAAAAAGTCAAATACCTACTGGGATACGGTTAGACCCGTACCTCTTTTAAAGGAAGAGATTACAGACTATCGCCGAAAAGACAGTCTCGAAATTGTTCAACAAGACCCCCGATACCTTGACTCTTTGGATCGAAAGAAAAATAGGTTTACAGTATCCGGTATTTTATTTTTTGGGCAAACCTTCAATCGCCAAAGTAAAAAATCATCTCTTGGTTATCCTCCATTAATTGAAATTGCAAACTTTAATACGGTGGAGGGATTCAACCTCAATATTGCCCCAACCTATGCGCGAAATTTTAGCGCTACGCGGTCCGTTGCAATTTCACCCACACTGCGCTACGGATTTTCTAACCGGCACCTGAATACCGGACTTTCAGTAGAATATAGGTTCGGGAAGGTTACACTGAATTCGCTTGAACTCGCGGGTGGCAGAAGCGTGTTTCAACTCAATAACGAGAACCCGGTTCGTCCGATTGTGAATACCTACAATACCCTTCTTTTCGGCAATAATTTTTTAAAAATATATGAAGCGGCATACGCAGAAGCGTCATACACGAGGGGAGTAGGGGAAGCAATAACGATAAAAGCACGTGTAAGCTATCAGGACAGAATGCCACTTGAAAACACTGATGATACATTTTGGGGTAATCCTAAAAACATAAATCGCCGAACACCTAATTTCCCTACAGAATTAGTTACCGAAAACTTTAAACGTCACCAGGCGTTGGTAACGGCGATTACGGTGAGTTATCGGCCGGGAACCAAATATATCCGGTTGCCCGACCGAAAAATAAACCTAGGGTCGAAGTACCCTGGTTTCACATTAAGTTATGCGAAAGGAATCAACGGTGTATTGGGTAGTGATATAGATTTTGATCGCTGGAAATTTTCAGTAAAAGACGAAATAAACGCCAGGCTGGCGGGAATGTTCGAATATAATTTATCGGTGGGTGGTTTTTTTAATAGTCGCAGAATTGAGTTACCCGATTACCAGCATTTTAATGGCAACCGTATGCTGGTAGCAACAGAATACCTTAACAGTTTTCAATTAGCACCTTACTATGCCCGTTCAACTACTGAAAAAATATATGCTACATTTAATGTAGAACATCATTTTAATGGATTTCTCACCAATAAGATACCCGGCTTAAAAATATTAAATCTGCATCTTTTAGGTGGCGCCAACGCTTTTGTCGTAAATAAAAGCAATCATTATTTTGAAGCCTTTTGCGGGGTTGAAAATATATTTAAAATTCTAAGAATTGATTATGTGTGGGGTTTTGGTAACCAGGGGTTTCAGTCTGCAGCATTTAGAATTGGTTTCAGAAAAGGATTGGTTGGAAATTGATGAGTACCAAATTCATTTATGGAAAAAGAAGAAGAGGAAAGAAAATTGAGCAAAGACAATTGATGATTTAGTCCCTGCCCGCATCGCTTGCCGTAACAAACCACGTCTGAGTGCATGCCGGATTTTCGCATATAGTACTTTTGCGGGTGGTATAAACACAGATGCCTCCTTAGATTGGCATG
>JADZFY010000242.1 GCA_020854215.1 Chitinophagaceae bacterium
ACAAGCTTTGGCTGGCCCGCAGGGAAGAAAGCCGCGATCAGTTTAAGCTTCGATGACGCCCGTGCAAGTCAGGTGGATGCAGGTACTGCTTTATTAGATAGCTTTAATATTAAAGCCACATTTTATGTACAGCCTTCCCCTGTTAAAAATCGTATTGAGGGCTGGAAGAAGGCGGTAGCTGCCGGGCATGAAATTGGAAATCACTCCGTCAGTCATCCCTGTTCCGGAAATTTTTTATGGTCGCGAAAAAATGCGTTGGAAGAATACAGTTTGCAACAGATGAAAGTTCAACTCCAGGAGGCTAATCATCAGATTCAGGCACTCTTGGGTGTGAAGCCGGAAGTGTTTGCGTATCCCTGCGGTCAAACATTCGTAGGCCGGGGAACCCGCACCCAAAGTTATATACCGCTGGTTGCCGAATTGTTTAAAAGCGGCAGGGGATGGTTGGCAGAAAGTCCGAACGATCCTGCGTATTGTGAAATGGCGCAGTTAACAGGAGTTGAAATGGATGGCAAAGATTTTGACGACCTGTTGCCAATGATTCAATACGCGCAAAAGAATGGATTGTGGCTGGTGCTTGCCGGTCATGAAATGGGAGGCGAAGGAGCACAAACCACCCGGCTCAGTATGCTAAAGAAATTGATTCAGTATGCGCAGAACCCGGCCAATGAAATATGGATTGCTCCCGTGGGAACGGTCACCCAATATGTTCTTCGCCACAGGAATCCAGTAAAATAGTGATCAGGCGTTATCCTTCCCGCAACGCCAGGGAATTCCCAATGAAATAGGGGTACAATACCGCTTCGTGAGCCATTATTTCTATCGCATTTTCTCCCCGATTAACATTTTATACCCTATTTGTTATCAAATGAACCCCTATGGTTAACATTTGATACCCCTTTTAGAAACATACGACACCCCTTGTTCACTACAGCAGCAATTATTTTTGATTTGTTAACAAACCGTTCCTGCGGTTAGGTATAGCAAAGTAAAAAACGATTGTAGATCATGACAACTGCGCGTTACAGATTATGGGTTTGTCGGCTGCTGTGTGTTATATTTTTAGTAATACTTATATGTGAGTCCTGCTCCACCCCCAGGCTATATTCGGTAACAGAAGATGGCGTTACCGTTCAAATTAAGAATTCCGCCGGCAACAATTTTTTCCGGGTTCGTTTGCAGGCAGTGAGTTCAAAAATTATCCGCGTTACCGCATCTGCACTTGATCAATGGGATACCACCCGTAGTTTGATGATTGATACTGCATTTCATCCTCCTGTGAAATGGAGTACCGAGCAAACGGATAACGCTGTTACACTCAAAACTGATGAATTGGCGGCAACCGTTTCCTTTATTACCGGCGAGGTTGTTTTCAAAGACAAGAACGGCAATATTCTTTTGCAGGAGAAAACGGGAGGCGGAAAGCAAATAACCCCCATTGTAGTTGATGAAAAACCACTATATAGCATCCGGCAACAATTCAAATCCCCTGCGGGGGAGGCAGTTTATGGTTTGGGACAGCCGCAAACCGGACAGATCAACTTCAAAGATCAGGATGTTGATCTGACGCAGTATAATTCCGTTGTGGCTGTTCCATTTCTTTTTTCAAGTCGTAATTATGGGTTGTTATGGGATAACTATTCCATAAGCCGTTTTGGTGATTACCGGGAGCGGCAACAACTTTCTGTATTTGAATTAACCGGAAAAGATGGCCAATCCGAAGGACTAACGGCCACCTATAGCAGCCGCACCGACAGCAATCGCATTTACGCGCAAAGGCAGGAAAAAGAAATAGACTACGCTTTTCTACCCTCTTTACAAAATATTCCCGATACATTTCCTATGGACAAGGGGAAGGTAACCTGGGAGGGATTTATCCATGCCGACACCACGGGCGATCATAAATTTTACTTGTCGGCGTCTGGGTATTTGAAAATATGGCTTGATGGAAATCTGATATTCGACAAGTGGCGGGAAGGGTGGAATCCCGGGCCTTCTCAGTTTCGGTATTATTTCAATAAAGGGCAGTCCTATGCATTTAAAGCCGAATGGATACCGGAGTCAACACAGGCCTTCTTTTCTCTGCAATGGCTAAGTCCCACGCCGCCAGACTTGCAAAATTCCATCACCCTGTCTTCCGAAGCAGCCACGAAAATAGACTATTACTTTATTTATGGCATCAATGCCGATGAGGTGATCGGTGGTTACCGGCAACTAACGGGGAAGGCTACCTTGCTTCCCCGCTGGGCCCTCGGTTTCTGGCAGAGTCGCGAACGGTACAAAACCCAACAGGAAATTGAAAATACGGTAGCGGAGTTCCGCAGGAGAAAAATTGGAATTGACAATATCGTACTAGACTGGAGCTATTGGAAGGAAGATGCCTGGGGAAGTCAGCAATTTGATCAGGAGCGCTTTCCGGATGCGGAAGGGATGATCAAACGGCTGCACGATCGCTATCATACACGTTTTATGATTTCGGTGTGGCCAAAGTTTTATGAGGGAATTGATAACTATAAAAGCTTTGATAAAGAAGGATGGCTGTACAAACAGAATATTAACGACGGGCAACGCGATTGGATAGGCAAAGGCTACGTATCCACTTTTTATGATGCGTTTAATCCTGCCGCCCGCAGGGGTTTCTGGAACCTGCTCGATAGTAACCTCTATAATAAAGGCGTTGACGCCTGGTGGTTAGATGCCACTGAACCGGATATTTTATCGAATGCTACCATTGAAAAACGAAAGCAATTAATGAACCCCACTGCATTGGGGTCCTCCACTCAGTATTTTAACGGGTATCCCCTTCAAAATGCGAAGGGTGTGTATGAAGGACAACGTTCATCGCAACCCAATGATCGGGTATTCATTCTTACCCGTTCTGCCTATGCAGGTATGCAACGTTATGCAGCGGCTACCTGGAGCGGAGATATCGCAGCACGATTTGATGAACTGCAACGTCAAATACCGGCGGGAATCAACTTTTCAATATCAGGACTGCCGTATTGGACCAGCGACATTGGTGGTTTTTTTGTTGAGGATAAATATGATAAGCCATTTCCAACCGGAAAAAACCTCGAAGAGTGGCGAGAGCTTAATACACGCTGGTACCAGTTCGGCGCTTTCTGTCCGTTGTTTCGTTCCCATGGCCAGTTCCCCTACCGCGAAATATTTCATATCGCACCAGAAGATCATCCCGCATATAAAAGCATGCTCTAC
This sequence comes from Chitinophagaceae bacterium, assembly GCA_020854215.1. Lineage (GTDB taxonomy): Bacteria > Bacteroidota > Bacteroidia > Chitinophagales > Chitinophagaceae > Agriterribacter. The sequence goes on from JADZFY010000242.1 coordinate 3,217, forward strand.
TATAACCGGCTGCGTTATCGCCTGATGCCCTATATCTATTCGGTAGCCGGCAATACCTACCATCACGACTACACCATAATGCGGGGTTTAATAATGGATTTCGCCACTGATGCCAATGTGAAAAACATTGCAGATCAGTATATGTTCGGTCCATCACTTCTGGTAAACCCGGTTTATACCCCCAATGCCGTGTCACGGCAGGTGTACTTACCTGCTGGTCAGGGCTGGTATAATCTGTATTCGGGCCAATACAATACGGGCGGCAGAAAAGTCATGGCGGATGCGCCTTATGAACGGATGCCGGTGTTTGTAAAAGAGGGCGCCATCATTCCCTTTGGTCCACAAATGGAGTTTTCGGATGAGAAGCCGGCAGACGATATCATATTGTACGTGTACACGGGAAAAGACGGAAGTTTTACGCTGTATGAAGATGAAGGGCTGAACTATAATTATGAAAAAGGAAAATTCACCAGCATTCCACTCGCCTACAATGAAGCCAATAAAACCTTAACGATTGGCAAGCGGAAAGGCGAGTATAATGGGATGCTGAAAAACAGGCTGTTCAGAATTGTGTGGGTCACGAAAGACGCATCAAGGCCATTGGATTTTTCGTCGCCTGCAGATACCGCGATTGCCTATAATGGAAACGAGCAAACGATAGTAATGAATGATAAACATTAATTTTTTTTAAACCCATAATCATACGTATATGACAAGAATCAAAACAATGAGGAAAATGCAAGTCCTGATTTGGACCGTTTTCTCATTAATGCTGCTATTGACGCATGTGCACGCCCAGGAGGGGGCACGAAAAATTAGCGGAAGCGTGAAAGATGATTCCGGAAACCCAATACCCGGTGTAACCGTAACGGTGAAGGGTACCCAGGTTGTTGCCCTGACCAACGCATCCGGGTTGTTTAACCTTCAGGCACCGGCAAAATCCAAAGCGCTAATACTCACGTCTGTGGGGATGCGAACCAAAGAAGTGGTTATTGCGTCTTCCGGTATAATGGATATTGCGTTGGAGCCGCTGTCGCAAAACATGAATGAAGTTGTGGTTATCGGATATGGTACAGCCAAACGTACCAACGTAACTTCATCCATTGCTTCGGTGAGCGCTAAGGATATCAAAGACCTTCCTGTTGCCGGAGTGGATCAGGCATTGCAGGGAAAAGTATCGGGGGTTACGGTTACCAACAACAGCGGACAGCCAGGTGGCGGCGTTTCTATAAAAGTACGCGGTGTAACTACCATTAACAGTAACGACCCGCTGATTGTTATTGACGGTGTACCGTTTATTAGTAATACCAAATCCAATTCGGGTTATGCCGGTCTCGGTGGATCAGACGGGCAAACCGGAAACAGCGTTATGGCTACCTTAAATCCTAACGATATTGAATCTATTGACGTGTTGAAAGATGCGTCTGCACAATCCATTTATGGATCGCAGGCGGCTAATGGTGTAATCTTGATCACTACCAAAAAAGGCAAAGCCGGTGAGGGAAAACTGAACTACGATGTGTACTACGGTCAATCAAGTGTTGTGAAAAAGTTGGATGTGATGAACCTGAGAGAATTTGCGCAATATCAAAACGAAGTTGCACCGATACTGGGAGCAACCCCCACGGAAGAATTTAAAGACCCTTCCTTATTAGGAACGGGCACCGACTGGCAGGAAGCCATGTTCCGCAAGGGACAGGTGCAAAATCACCAGTTGAGTTTTTCAGGAGGTAAGGACAAAACCAATTATTATCTGTCGTTAAACTACTTCGACCAGTCAGGTATTTTGATCGGCTCCGATTTTAAACGCTACTCTACGCGATTCAGTTTAGACCATCAGTTGAAAAGCTGGATGAAGATAGGTGTGAGCGCTAACGCATCAAGAAGTATTCAAAACGTAACGTTGGCCGATGCCGCAGAAGGAACGATTTGGTGGGGTGCAATTCAGAATCCGTTAATCCCTGTAAAAAATATTGACGGTACCTGGGGCGGAGGAAATACCATTAGCGGTGTGAGATACGGACAGGATAATCCGATAGCCCGGAGTAATATGAGAGGAAACAAATCAACCAACGCTCAGGTGTTCGGAAATATTTATGCTGATATTGAATTTATTGAAGGGTTGAATTTGAAAAATGAGATTTCCTACTCTTTAGGGATGAACAACAACCTCGCTTACCAGTTGGCCGGCGACATTGGTAC
>JADZFY010000243.1 GCA_020854215.1 Chitinophagaceae bacterium
GGAGACCAGCGACAGGGGGGGCTGTCATCCAAAAATTTTTGCACCTATAATAAGGAACGCTAGCCCTTTTACAATGCACCAGCACAAATAAACGATAAGTGCCTTCTTTCCATATTTCCGAAAAAATGGCTTTGCCATGATTGCTTTCATTTGTTTATTTTTTTTAATTTTAGTAAATAGAATATCCATAAAAATTATCATTTCTGTTAGTATATATTAGCTCGATAATTCTTATGGATATTTCATACGCTTAGACTCAGACGGTTTTCTTTCTGCCCACCGGGAAAATCATGGGTGTCTTATTTTTATAGTCGTTGTATTTGCTTCCAAACTGCTCAATCAAATCCCTTTCCTCAAACCAGATGGCAGTAAAGATATAGCCTGTCGTAAGCAGGGCAAACAGCAAGTGTGCAGCGGACATTACGGGTGTTGCCCAGAAACAAACCAGCCAGCCAAAGTAAAGCGGATGACGGACATATTTATAAAAAAATGGGACACGGAATTTTAGATGTTCATATTTTTTTCCAAGAAAATAAAACCATACCTGCCGCAGGCCGAATAAATCAAAATGGTTGATTAGAAATGTGCTGATCAGCACTATCGCCCAACCAATACCAAACAAGGACGTGAGTATTGTTTTGCCGGCGGCATCTTTCACATCCCATATAAAGCCACCCATCGGCTGCCATTGCCACATCAGCAGCAGCATACAAATGCTGGAAAATAATACATAAGTGCTACGTTCGATCTGTTCCGGAACGTACTTTATCCATTTGGCCTTAAACGCCGGTCTTGCCATGATGCTGTGCTGCAAAGCAAACAATAGCAGCAACCCTGCATTGACAAAAATTGCACTCATCAACGGAACTGCAGGTGTTCCGTCAATTGATTTGGGAACAAAAATGTTCCCGATAAACCCAATGGCATAGAGGAATGTTCCAAAAAACAGAAGGTAACTGATTAACCCATAAACTAAAACAAGCGTTCTTTTCATAACTATATAATATTATCGTTTTTAAAAAATAACTGTCTATTTTTTCTGCGATGGAAATAAAAACTGCTTTGTATTCCTCCTGTCGTCGGCATATCAAAACATCCTCCACACACATGGCAGTTTTTGCATCGTAAGAATTGTTTTCGTTTTTTTTATTTCCCTTCTTCTACCCTTAATAAGTAGCTCGGCAACAGTCCATGTGCGTCTCGATGGGTCTGTATCACATCCAATGAATCATTCGCTTCAGATAAACAAAACACAAAGCCTTTCTTTGTATCTACCCAATAATTAATAAAATTTACACCGTGCTTTTTTTGCACAGCCAGGTCCTTTTGATGAGCTGTTGCTACATCGGCATCGCTCACATTGCCGGGACCCAGCTCGTGTATGTCGAGATACAAATTTTTTCCACCCAGCATGGTTGCCTCCATTCCTTCCGTTACGGTAAATACTTCATCGGGTATTAACCCATGTGCCTCTGCATGTGTGTTGGTAATGGAGCTGCTGTTGGCGGCTGAAGACAAGCAATATACATCGCCCCTGGTAGTATCCACCCAGTATTTAATAAACTGTACGCCGTATTTTAATTGGGTATTTAAATCTTTTTGATGGGCTGCGGCAACAGCTCCAGCCGTAACATTTCCCCGTCCAAGATGATGCACATCCAAAAACATTTTTTTTCCAATGACGTTATCCGTTGAACCGTTATTTGTTTGTGCCAATACTGAAAGAGAGAAGAACACGGATATTAATAATGACAAGTTGATTTTTATTGCTTTCATTTTATTTAGTTTAAACTGTAAAAAATTAATGAAGATGTATTAATGAATTGGTTGGATGGAAAACCCCGTCGGGATTATAACTCCATAGCCACGCATGCAACAGCCACAATTGAAACCCTGTGTTTCCGTCCCACACATCGGCACTACCGGTAAATCCTTCAGGTTTTGGTTTATTCAATGGAACAGCATATTCAATGGCCACCAGGTATAGGTTACCATTTTTATCTTTATTATACACAAGAATTTCCGGCTCTTTAAAATCAACGATGCTGTCCACCAAAGTTGTTTTCATATAATGGTGCCCCATATTCTCTGTATTCACAGCTATGTCGGCATACCCATCGGCTAAAGCACTATCAATATGCTGATACCGTGCTGAAGCGCCACGAGCCTGCTCTAGTTCTAACCTTACCTGGCTGCTCAGCCCGGTATAGCGATCTAATGGGTCCGGAATTTCGTTCCTTTCTTTTTTACAGCCACCACTGAAAATAGAAACAACGATTAACAGGGATAGTATCTTCTCTGCTTTTCTGATACCTGAAAAAATGTTTTTTACGTTGAACGATGAATGAGTACTAAGTATCTCGTTTGTCTCATCGTTTAATAAAGAAGAATGTTTCATTGTGTAAATTTTTTTGTTACAAATTTTAATTTCACCGCAAATTTGGGTTTACCGGGGGGCTGGGATTTAAGAATTATTCCCTATTTTAGGGATATTTACACCCTATTTTGTTTATGGAATTGATAGAACGGGACGGGTTCATTTCTTTACTGGAAGATAAATACAGACAGCTTTCAGGCGGTGAGGGGCACACCGTATTTGTAAATGGCGAAGCCGGTATTGGTAAAACCACACTATTAAAAGAGTTTCGCAGGCAGATTGAAAATGATAGCAATGTGTTTATAGGTACATGCGATGCCTTATTTACTCCCAGACCATTGGCACCACTATATGATATTGCATGGCAAATGCCGGGCACTGAATGGATGCAGCAGGATGATGTCTCCAAACGAGGTGAATTATTTACCAGGTTTTACCAGGTGCTAAAAAGCAGGAAAGAAAAAACAGTGATCATCTTTGAAGATATACACTGGGCGGATGAAGCCAGTTTTGATTTCATAAAATTTCTTGCACGAAGGATAAACACGCTACAATGCCTTTTCATCATCACCCATCGCAATGATGAATGCCCTTCCATACAATTGTTAAGAAATGTAATGGGACAACTTGCACCGGATACCTTTACAAGGATGCCCTTACCGCCGCTGTCAAAACAGTCCGTGGAAAAATTAGCAGATGAAAGGGGATATAAAGGAGAAGATGTATATAGCATATCTGGCGGCAACCCATTTTATGTAAATGAAATACTGGCTTGGTACAGCCATGGTGTGCCTGCCAATATCAAGGATTCCATACTTTCTATATATAATCAGGTAGAGGAACATTTAAAGGAACTGTGGGCAATACTTTCCATTGTGCCAACGGGCCTTGAAACCAAGTACCTGCGGCAGATGGACGAATCGTCCATGCAATCTTTTGAAAATTGTTTTTCATCAGGCATACTTGTTTTAAAAGAAAACGTCGTTTCATTTAAACATGAATTATACCGGCGCACCATTGAAGAAACCTTGTCGCCGTTGAAGAGAATGGCATTGAACAAAAAAATTCTTGGATTGTTTCTGCAGCAATTTGAAGAGAATAATGAAATTGAACGAATTGTTCACCATGCAAAAAATGCCAGTGAGTACGATGTGGTGGTTAAATATGCCCCCATTGCTGCAAAACAAGCTGCTTCATTGGGCGCACATACAGAAGCGGCTAAATTATATTTAACCGCCGTGGAATATTACCAGGGAAATGACAAGGAACTGCTGGTACAATTATATGAAGCATACGCCTATGAATGTTATCTCACCAATCAAACCAAAGAAGCAATTGTTTATAACAACAAGGCTTTCACGATATGGAAAGAGAAAGGTGAACTATTGCATGTTGCAGACAGCCTACGCTTTTTGTCGAGATTGTGGTGGTTTGAAGGCAACCGAAAACAGGCAGAATATTACGCAAAAGAAGCCGTAACTGTTTTAGAAAATGAACCTGAGTCTGCCGCAAAAGCGATGGCGTTTAGCAATATGGCCCAGCTCGAAATGCTGGGCGATCACATTGATGAATGTATTTTTTGGGGAGAAAAAGCCATTGCCATGGCAAAGGAATTAAACAATGAAGAAATCCTGTCACATGCGCTGAACAATGTTGGCACGGTGCAAATGACCCTTCCCGAAACAAGAGAAAGCGGGAGAGAAATGTTGAAGGAAAGCCTGTCCATAGCATTAAAAAACGACTACCAGGAACATGCAGCAAGGGCTTACACCAATTTGTGCTGCGCCGGAATATTATACAAAGAATACTCCGCTGCATTAAAACTCATGGAAGAGGGCATACAATATTGCGATGACAGGGATCTAAATTCATGGAAAGCGTACATGACTTCATGGCTTGCCCGCTTATATTTGGAGACAGGCAAATGGGACAGTGCTTTTGATATTGCCAATACCATTTTAAGAAATGAAAATCATCCATCCATCATAAGAATAAGTGTGTTAGTGGCCACGGCTCTCATAAAATTGAGAAGAGGAGAAGATGATGAGGCAGTATTTACTTATTTATCAGAAGCAAAGGCAAAGGCTTTTGAAACAATGGAATTACAAAGGATACAACCGGTAATAACCGCATTGCTGGAATATGAATGGCTCACAGGGAAAGCAATCATTGAGAACAACGAATTACAGAAAGCTATTGATGTGATTGAACACACTAAAAAAGGTTTTGGCGTAAATGCATTTTCTTTCTGGCTGTTCAAAGCAAGAAAAAAGAAGCTGCCAGCAATTGAAATGCTTGATGAATACCAGTACCAAAATAAGAATGCTATTAAAAATGCCGCCACCGCATGGCGGCATTTGGGATGTCCCTACGAAGAAGCATTGATTTTGTTTGAGGGAACCAATACCGACAAAAAAGAAGCGCTTGAGATGATGCAAAAGCAGGGGGCAGTTGCGATTGTCAATAAAATGAAACAACTGATGCGTAATGAGGGCATAAAAGATATTCCAAGAGGCATCAGGAAAAGCACCCAGTCAAACCCTGCCCATTTAACCGAAAGGGAAATGGGCATCCTGCAACTGCTGCATGAAGGGATGCAAAACAAAGAAATTGCAGATAAATTGTTTATTTCTCCTAAAACGGTCGACCACCATATTTCTTCCATCTTCTTCAAGCTTGACGTAAACACTCGTTCCAAAGCTGCTAAAGAAGCCGTAAAGCTTGGCATCATTAAATAGGGAATGCGTGATTGAAAAATAGGGAATAACTCTGTGTTCCAACCTGTAGGTTAACCTGAATTTTGTTCCACATTTATCAATTAAAAATTTAATTACGTGAAAAAATTCATTATTGAGCGCAACCTGCCGGGAGCAGGCAACCTCACAAAAGAAGAATTGCAAAA
>JADZFY010000244.1 GCA_020854215.1 Chitinophagaceae bacterium
AGGGAATTCCTGCAGCACTAAAAAGTTCTTTCTCACTACTGAAATCAGCCGCAGAGGGAAACTGTTGATTCCATTCCTGCAAGAAAGGCGCAGAGCAACTGGTTTGAAACAAAATTGTTCCAAAGTTCCTTTCTGTTGCCTTGTAAAAAGTTAGCTGAAGGTTTGTATGGGTAGCAAAACGAATATTCAAATCGCTTTTTTCACACATCATAAATTCATCCGAACCAAGTACCGATTCCAGCGTTGAGGTGTCAACGGTAGTAACCCATTCTAATTCGTCAATGATTTCCATCTGTCGGGCAAAGGACCCTGTAAACTCAAATGCATGATGGGGGAATTTTTGCAGCAGATCCTGGTGCAGGAGCAGGGCTGAACTTTCTATCTCGGCGTACAAATAGCTTCCTTTACTGTTAAGATAAAATTCAATTGCCGATCTCACATTATGCTGCGTTTTCTCGCCAAAGCCTTTATAAAGCAATAACCGGTTTTCGTTGCAGGCGTAAAGCAATTCACCAATATTTTCTATCTCCATTTCCTTCCATATCACTGCTATTTTCCTGGGACCAAGCCCTTTTATCTGCAACATTTCTAACACACCGTCGGGAGTTTTTTGTAGATAATCTTCCAGCAAATTGAGCCTTCCGGTTTGCCTGAGTTCAATGATTTGCTTTCCGATGCTACTCCCAATACCTTTAATTTGGAATAGCTGTTCGTCTGGTACTGACAAGATATCCAGAGGTGTTTTTTCGACGGTATATGCCGCCGCTGCGTACGACTTTGACTTAAAGCTGTTTTCACCGTGGATGTCCATCAGTTTGGATAGAAGGGAGAAACAGTCGGCTATTTGTAGATTATCCATAAAAAGAAGATAAAGACGATACACACCTAACAGCGGCAATTAAGATAGGACGAATGCGGGAAACGATAAGCGGATAGCAAAAAAAAAGTCCCGGTTACGGGACTTGCTATTTTTTAAGCTTTTGAAAATAATGCGATGATTATTTCTTTTTTGCAGCGGCTTTCTTCGGAGCAGCTTTCTTAGCAGCTTTCTTCGGAGCAGCTTTCTTAGCAGCTTTTTTAGGAGCAGCTTTTTTTGCAGCTTTCTTCGGAGCAGCTTTTTTAGCAGCTTTCTTTGGAGCAGCTTTTTTTGCAGTTGCCATGTTTTTAGAATTTAATGGTTAGTTAATAATGGATTAACGTCATAAAAGTAAAAACATTTTTCCAACTGCAAAATTTTTTTTTAATCTGTTATCTGAACAGCTGCAACCGATACGGTAGTCTTGTTGTCTTTTCCTTTCTTAAACTCTACCATTCCGTCGCTCAAAGCAAACAAAGTAAAGTCTCTTCCAATTCCAACATTCTTCCCGGCATGGTAAGTAGTACCACGCTGACGGATGATGATATTACCCGCAACAGCAGGTTGTCCGCCATATATTTTCACACCTAAACGTTTACTTTGAGAATCGCGGCCGTTTTTTACACTGCCTTCACCTTTTTTATGTGCCATGATTTTTGAGTTTTAATCTTCAAATACCAGGAGACTAATTCTAAGCAGCGAATTGAATCCCGAAATTTGATTTGAGTTGCTTAAGCAATATCTGTTACTTTAATTTGAGTAAACAAAGTACGATGTCCGTGTTTTTTACGAAAGCCTTTCCTTCTTTTCATTTTAAAGGCAATAACTTTATCGCCCTGAACTTCATCAACGATTTCGGCCTTTACTTTTACCTTAACATCGGTGCCGGCTGAAAAGGTATCACCATTATCTGACAGCAGGACGTCTGTAAATTCGAGGGTGTCACCTGCTTTTCCTTCTATATGGGGAACGTACAGGTTTTGTCCCTGCTTTACTTTAAACTGCTGTCCGGCTATTTTTACTATTGCAAACATGAGGCAAATTTTAAGGAGTGCAAAGGTAAGGCTATTTTTATTCTCCACAAATTATTGTACTAAAAAATCTTACAGGCTTAACGTGTTGCTTTGCAGGTGTAAGGCTATCTTTGCGGTTTCAACTATTCTTGCTGAAGGTTCATGAAGTTCAAATCCATTTTGGCAAAACCATTTGCCGGGTATATTCACAGGCAGGTCAAAAAATCTATGCTAACGGCGTTAGCTGACCAGGAGCAAATTTTCAAAGATTTGCTCAAAACCGGCAAAAAAACGGAGTTTGGAGTCGCTCATCGTTTCCATGAAGTGTCGGTATATGAGGAGTTTAAACAGGCGGTTCCTATATTGGATTATGAAGGATACCGGCCTTATATCGAACGCATTAAACAAGGGAAGCACAATGTATTGTGGAAGGGGTTACCCTTGTATTTTGCAAAAACGAGCGGTACCACCAGTGGCGTTAAATATATTCCTATTACGCGAGAATCGGTGAGTAATCATTTTGACACAGCGCGAAATGCGTTTTTTTGTTACATGTCGGAAACAGGAAACTACTCAGCGGCGGATGGTAAAATGATTTTTCTTAGTGGCAGTCCCGCACTCGAAAGGGTGGGAGGAATACCCACCGGCCGATTAAGTGGTATTTCCAATCATCTTATTCCCAGTTATTTACGTACTAATCAACTGCCCAGTTACGAAACCAATTGTATAGAGGATTGGGAAACCAAACTGGAAAAAATTGTGGATGAAACCATTAATCAGGATATGCGGATGATTAGCGGGATACCCCCATGGATGCAAATGTACTTTGACCGGTTAACGGAACGGAGTGGTAAAAAAGTGGGTGATCTGTTTCCCCATTTCAATGTGATGGTTCAGGGGGGCGTTAATTTTGAACCCTATAAAGCCAGATTATTTGAAAGTATTGGGAAAAAAATAGACAGCATCGAAACCTATCCTGCGTCCGAAGGTTTTTTGGCCTTTCAGGACTCGCAGGAACATGAAGGCCTGCTGCTCAATACTAATTTTGGAATATTTTTTGAATTTGTTCCTGCCCAGGAAATTTTTTCAGATAATCCAAAACGTCTTACACTTAAAGATGTGAAAGCCGGCGAAAATTATGCCCTGATCATTAACAGTAATGCCGGGTTATGGGGTTATAATCTGGGCGATATTGTAAAGTTCGTATCTACGGATCCGTTTCGAATTGTGGTTGCCGGCCGAATCAAGCATTATATTTCAGCTTTTGGCGAACACGTTATTGGTGAGGAAGTGGAGCAAAGCCTGATGCAGGCGGCGGAAAACCATGGTTTAAAAATCATAGAGTTTACCGTAGCGCCAATGATCGAGCAGGATAAGGGTAAAAGCTATCATGAATGGTTCATTGAATTTGAAACGGTGCCGGATAATCTTTCGGACTTCTCGCTTGCAGTAGACCAAAATTTAAGGGAAAAGAATATTTATTATGATGACCTCATCCGCGGACATATTCTGCAAACGTTAAGAATACAACCGGTAAGAAAAAATGGATTTATAGATTATATGAAGAGCGTTGGTAAACTGGGCGGACAAAATAAAGTTCCCCGTTTGAGTAACGACAGAAAAATTGCGGATGAAATGGGTCCTTTTCTCCTCGGTTCATAGAAGTTTTTCGAACAATAATCCTGCCTGAGCAGGAGATAATTTTCGTGAATGTGTTTAGTTGCCTTATCTTGAACGCAGGCTTTTGAACAGCCGGCAATAAAATGAAATGAAAAAACGAATTGCAATATTTGGTTCAACAGGTTCCATAGGTACGCAGGCACTCGATGTTGTCGCCGCTAACCCTGATAAATTTGAGGTGGAAATATTAACAGCCCGTTCAAATGATAAACTGCTGGTTCAACAGGCAAAAAAGTTTCATCCTAATGCAGTGGTAATTGTGGATGAAAGCCGGTATACAGCGGTAAAGGATGCACTTTCTTCAACTCATGTGAAAGTTTTTGGGGGAGAGAAAGCGTTGGACGAGGTTGCTGCATTTGATACCTACGACATGATGCTGGCAGCCATTGTGGGATTTGCAGGATTAAAATCTACTTTAACTGCAATTGAATCCGGTAAAGCGATTGCGCTTGCAAATAAGGAAACCCTGGTTGTTGCCGGGGACATTGTGATGCAAAAAGCAGTAGAAAAGCGGGTGCCGGTAATTCCTGTTGATTCTGAGCATTCTGCCATTTTTCAATGTTTATTGGGCGAAACCAGAAACAAGATAGAAAAGGTAATTCTTACCGCATCCGGCGGCCCGTTCCTGGGTAAGAAGCCTAATTTTTTGGTTAATGTAAAAAAGGAACATGCATTGCAGCATCCCAATTGGAGTATGGGTGCCAAAATATCTGTTGACTCGGCATCTCTGATGAATAAAGGCTTAGAGATGATTGAAGCACGATGGTTGTTTAACCTGCAGCCCGAACAAATACAGGTGATTGTACATCCTGAGAGTATTATACATTCAATGGTGCAGTTTGAAGACGGAAGTATTAAAGCGCAAATGGGTTTGCCCGATATGAAACTTCCCATCCAATATGCATTGGCTTTTCCTCATCGAATACCCAACACGTTGCCCCGCTACGATTTTACACGCTCGGCGGGTTTACATTTTGAACAACCCGATATTAAAACCTTTCGGAACCTGGCATTGGCCGGAGAGGCGCTGCATAGGGCGGGTAATATGCCCTGCATTCTTAATGCCGCCAATGAAATAGCAGTATATGGATTTTTGCGTAACAGGATTGGTTTCCTGGATATGATGGAAATTGTGGAAAGAACTATGGACAAAATATCCTTTATTCAACACCCCAGCCTTGAAGAATATTTTGAGAGCGATGCCGCAGCCCGTAATTTTGCCGCTTCATTAATCCATATATAACAGATATATAACTATAAGAAAATGGAAAATAGTGAAAAAAAAATCATTATTGCCGTTTCGACTTATGCCAACACAAAAAGATAAAATTCTCAATGATAACTATTTTAGCGATTAACTGGTCATCGGTAGGGCTGCAGGCCGGACAACTAATTCTTTCTCTTTCCATTCTGGTAATCATTCATGAACTGGGGCACTACCTTACAGCCAAATGGTTTAAATGCCGGGTAGAAAAATTCTATCTTTTTTTTGATCCCTGGTTTTCTTTGTTTAAAAAGAAAGTAGGTGAAACGGAGTACGGTATCGGCTGGCTGCCTTTGGGAGGATATGTAAAGATAGCCGGTATGATAGATGAGAGCATGGACAAGGAACAGATGAAGAAACCGGCAGCGCCATGGGAATTCAGAAGTAAACCCGCATGGCAACGTCTTATAATCATGGTGGCAGGTGTTACTATGAATATCCTGCTTGCGTTTTTCATTTATGCCATGATCCTTTTTGTCTGGGGCGAAAAGAAAGTGCCGGTAGATTCCATGAAATATGGATTGGCCTTCAGAGACAGTTTGATGTTTGACTTGGGCTTTAAAAATGGTGATAAAATACTGGCGGTAAACAACGAGCCGGTTACTGATTATACAGACATCGTGAAAAAGCTCATCTTGGGAAATGACGTAAGCATTGAACGAAACGGTCAACAGGAAACGGTTTCCCTTCCGGTTGATCTTATTGGAAAATTGGTAGAGAAGAAACGCAGCCGTACACCGTTGCTGGAACCACGTATTCCCGTAGTGGTGAGTGAATTGATGCCTTCGGGTAATGCCGAAAAAGCCGGATTACAGCGTGGAGATCAAATTTTAACCGTAGACAGCAGCTCCGCATTCTTTTTTGATGAACTTAAAAACGCACTGGAGAAACATAAAGAACAAACGGTACAATTAGGTGTGTTGCGGGGAGCCGATACCGTTTCGTTATCTGCAATGGTAACTGCAGACGGTACCATCGGATTTTACCCGGTAAGCACAATCCCCGCCCTCGACAGCATGGGTATATTGAAATTGAAGGTTACAGAATACAGCGCGGCAAGTGCAATTCCCGCCGGAGTTAAGATGGCGGGCGAACAACTTCAGTTTTATATTGATCAGTTTAAAAAAATTCTTTCTCCCGAAACCGGTGCCTACAAGGGAGTGGGTGGCTTTAAAGCCATGGGTTCCATCTTCCCGGATAGTGGATGGGATTGGGAAAGTTTTTGGAGAATCACGGCATTTTTCTCGATAGTACTTGCTTTTATGAACCTGCTTCCTATTCCGGCTTTGGATGGAG
>JADZFY010000245.1 GCA_020854215.1 Chitinophagaceae bacterium
TACCACCATCCTCCCGTCAAAAAAGTATGTGTTAACCCACCGGATAAAGAACCAACATCGTACCTCCTACTCCTTTCAGGATAAAACAACAGGACTTGAATTTACGGTAGAGTGTATTTTTAGAACGGGTATTATAGCCAACAGCGTTCAAACCGCTCCGAAATCCAAAAACCGGAAAACATCGCATTTCCTGATACTGGGTTTGGGGGGCACCGCAGATAAACCGGACCAGGTTTTTCTCGTTAATTTAAACGATTGTCCGTATACTATTCTTTCGAAAAGGCATTTACAACACAATCATATCAACGCCGCAAAAGCATTAACCTCCGCGCAACTCCGGCGCACTCTTCTCATTCCGGATTATCCTGCTAAAAAGGTGGCTTAAGTACTGAGTTAAACAAAATAGGTTACAATATCAATTTGTAAAAAAAACCCCGAAAAGGCATCGGGGCTTAGGAAGGGGAACGACTATCTGGTGGTTTCAGAGATATGGATTTTTGATATAGATAGTTTCTTAATGCTTCCAGCCCTCCTGCTGCCTCTACATATTTCGTTTCCACAAACAACGTTACAGCCTGCTTAAGCAACTCCGGCGGTAATTTCTTTCTGCCCCCACCCACTTTTCTTTTGCTTTTCATTTTATAAAACTACATAAAAATAATATTAAATACAAAATTAAATATTATTTTTTATATTATTTTACTTTATTAAAAATGTAGTAATTATTTTATTAAATAACTATGGAATAAACTCAGAATTTGCAGTTGGCTGCAAAGCCACCGGAGAGGCTATTTACCCTAATCGCAAATGCTTCAAATGCCTTATTGTATTGAGATTTTTGGAAAGGTCATGCCCTATAAGGCATTTACAGTTTGACGCAGCATTTACGGGTACTGCAAATCCCGGATAAACAAAATCGTTTTATCCAACATTGCAGCTATCCCGAAAAAAATGAGCATTTTTGGGGAGTTTGATTTGTTTGAGATTCCGGCGGCTACAGATTTTTTCCTGGAAAATGGTTTTAATGTATATTTTAATACCGTATAAATTTTGGCTGCGCCCTCAACTGGGTCGCTGGTTTGCCTTATGATGATCTGCTGATCGTATTCATTGTTCGTTGTAGTGTTACTATTTTTTGTTTATTCATTATTCTTACAACATCGTGCCCCTCGTTTCTAATACCTTTCTGCTTGAGTTGATGTCGTATAGTATTCACTACCCAATAAGCCAGTAAGCCCGGATGGAGATGTGCAATTGATGCCTCATCCGTTTTATGAAAGATGGTGCGAAGACCAAGGTCTGTTTTTAAAGTATGGAAAGTAGCTTATATCTTGCGGATGGAGAGTGTAAAATAAACTGTGCCAAATAATTTTTGAATATGGGGTAATGTAATCCCGAGCTGAGTTCGGGGATTGTATAAAGTTAGACATTGGGGTCATTTTTACCTCAAAAACAGATACATTTATCAGCAAACGGTTCACTCAATTTTTATGATAGTAAGGTCATTCACGTATTAAACATCCCGAAGTACCTCGCAATCTCCTACCCTGCCGAAACGCATTACAAACAAACCTGTCGTATGGAAAACAGTATTTCTTCTTTCCCGGTTGAGCAGCGAAAGGAACGTACAAGGGAGTGACACAACGAAAGCTCAATAGTAATCCGTAGCCTGTCAAAAAAATAATCAACTTGGTAAACATACACCGATATGAAAAAATTAGACAGAAAAAGCAGGAAACGAAAACCAGCAATTTTCCTTAGTCACAGTTCCAAAGACAATATACTGGTAACACAACTTGCGCTGCACCTCAATCATTTGGGAATTGATGTGTGGATGGACGACTGGGAACTGGAAGTGGGTGATAACCTGAATCAACGCATCCGGGAGGCCATTCAAAAATCACAATACCTCGGCATAGTTGTTACACCTTCATTTTTAAAATCGGAGTGGTGTAAGAAAGAACTGGCTGATGCCCTCGCAAAAGAAAAAGCGCTCCGGAAGAAAGTGGTTTTACCGCTACGATTTAAAAAAGCAAAAATGCCTGAGTTATTGGTGGAAGAGCGAATATATCTGGATTTTACGCTTCATTATTTTACTGAACTTGCCCAACTCGCCGGAATGATTCATGGGTTCAGCAGAAAAAAACTAACAACTGCCATCGGTTATAAGCATCTGAAAAAAATCAATGAAGTTGAGGACCTGCTTAAAACTTGTGGGTGGGATGGGGTGTCGCTCATTGACGCCGACTATTTTAACGATGTAAAAAAATTAAAGGGGGTAACGGTACGGGGCAATACAATTGAATTCTATCCCGATGAGGTAGTACGCCTGAATCCGAAGATATCTAAAGTTTTGAAACAGCTGATTTTACAATAAACCGCGGTACTGCGTTCCCCATCGCTCCGTCTTTTTTTTGCTGAGTGGCAAATATCATCAACAACAGTTTTACGCCTTTCTGTTTGTAAATGTCGTTCGTCACGTGCTGCAAAAATTCAGATCGTAAATGCTTGCAAGAGTAAATAAATTGATTTATATTAACAGAACAAACCATCTCTCTAAAATTAATTTGTTATGGATACAGTTAGAAATATCCTGGAAATTAAGGGAAACATGGTTTATACCGTGTGCCCCGACAGTTCTGTATATGAAGCGCTCGAAATACTGCAGGAGAAAAACCTCGGATCTCTTGTGGTGCTGGAAGACGACGGGACACTCGACGGCATTTTTACCGAACGCGACTATGCCCGCAAAGTCATTCTGAAAGGCCGCTCTTCAAGAGAAACTCTGGTGAGGCATATCATGACTGAGGATCCCATTTTCGTGTCTCCCGACACAGAAATCAGTGACTGTATGAAACTGATGAGCGAGAAATTCGTTCGTCACTTACCCGTGCTTGATAGCGGAAAATTAGTGGGACTGGTATCTATTGGCGATCTGGTAAACTACATTATCAGCCAGAAAGATATTATCATCGAACATTTGGAACATTATATTACCAGTTAAGATTTTGATTTTTTTGTAGATCGCATCCCCATTGGTTGTTGCATCTGTTTTGCCTTACCTTTTGTTTTTTCTTTCTGCCTTTTTACTATGCGGAGAGGTACAGATGTGCAATACGGGAAATACGATTGTTGTATCCATGCCCTGATGTAAGTGCATTGACATTGTTTCTTTCTTCGTCAATAAACAAGTTGTTTTATGCCCCGGGATACGGTATATCAAATGCCATTATGGCCTATGTTCCTCTACGCAGGAATAGTGGTTATTCTGCTGGGCGCTATTCTTTCTTTGTCGTACGTATTAGGTCAGCATCACAGCGACCGGGCAACAGGGAAACCCTATGAGGGAGGAATAGAACAAACCGGTTCCGCACGGCTTCGATTTTCTGCACAGTTTTATCTTGTGGCCATGTTATTTGTTGTATTTGATATTGAAGCCGTTTTTCTGATGTTGTGGGCTGTGGGTTTTTTTGAATTGGGATGGCCGGGATATATCGGGGCTGCAATTTTTGTGGCTCAGTTGATTGTGGTGTTGATTTATGAATGGGGAACTGGCGCCCTGGATATTGGAATCAACGGAAAGAAAATATTGAAATTGATGCATCAGAAAAATAAACAGTACGCATGAAATGGTGGTTAAGCAAAGCAGGTGATTCAACCGGAAATGTAACCGGCTCCGGAACGATGGAAGAAGCGGTGAGTAAAAGCATCATGCTAACCTCCCTGCAGGATCTGGTGGCCTGGGGTCGAAAAAACTCTATGTGGCCGTTTCATTTTGGTTTGAGTTGTTGTTTTGTTGAAATGGCTACCAGCATTACCAGCAAATACGACATTGCGCGTTTTGGCGCCGAAGTCATCCGCGGTACACCCCGTGAAGCGGATGTTATGGTCATCGCCGGAACCGTATTCATAAAAATGGTTCCCATCATTAAACGTTTGCACGAGCAGATGATGGAACCCCGATGGGTGATATCAATGGGCAGCTGTGCCAACAGCGGAGGAATGTACGATATCTATAGTGTGGTGCAGGGCGTAGATAAGTTTTTGCCGGTAGATGTGTACGTGCCGGGATGTCCGCCAAGACCAGATGCCTTTATGCAGGGACTTGTTTTACTGGCTGATGCAGTGGGGAAGGAAAAACGGCCGTTAAGCTGGGTGATTGGTGAGCAAGGCGTTATTAAACCGCAACCTGCTTCAATGAAAGAAAGAAAAAGAGAGGAAAGGATGAACAGGATACATTTTAAGGGGATTGATGAACTGTAGCAGGTATGGCGTAACAGGATTAAATCCACCAATGGCATGCAGCTTGCTCCCTCCATATTGCAAGTGCTGCAGGAACGTTTCCGCGATGTTGCGTTCCATCAGCAAACTACGCGCGACGCGATACCCACTTTTTGGATACCCGCCACGAATATTGTTACCGTTTTACAATTTCTAAAAACAGATTCAGTTCATGCCTATTCCTTTCTCTACGACTTGTGTGGTATTGATGAACGCAACAGAACGAAACACGGGTACACGCAACCGTCTGACTTTACTGTAGTCTATCATTTGTTTTCCTATAAGCAAAATCAGTTTGTTCGAATTAAGGTGGCGTTGCTGGGTGAATATCCTTCACTTCCTTCCATCGCTTCCCTCTACAAAAATGCCAACTGGTACGAGCGGGAAGTGTATGATATGTTTGGTATTCGCTTTGACGGGCACCCGCATCTGCAGCGTATTTTAATGCCAATCACCTGGAGCGGCCATCCTCTGCGGAAAGAACATCCCGCCAGGGCGACAGAAATTGGCCCTTACCAACTCATGCATGACAAATTAGATGCAGAACAGGAAGCGCTACGCTTCAAACCCGAAGAATGGGGCATGCAGCAGGAAAGTGAAGACTCCGATTTCATGTTCCTGAACATTGGTCCTCAACACCCCGGCACGCACGGTGTGTTGCGAATTATTCTGCAACTGGATGGCGAAGATATCATTGATGCCGTTCCGGAAATCGGGTTTCATCACCGTGGCGCCGAAAAGATGGGAGAACGGCAAAGCTGGCACACCTATATTCCCTATACCGACCGGGTAGATTATCTGGGGGGGGTGATGAATAATCTGGCTTACTTGCTTGCGGTTGAACAACTGGCAGGTATCGAAGTACCCGAGCGGGTAAAAGTGATAAGAGTAATGCTTTGCGAACTCTTTCGAATTGCCAGTCACCTGGTATGGCTCGGCACATTTGCACAGGATGTGGGTCAACTGTCTCCGGTGTTCTATATGTTCACCGACCGCGAAAAAATATTCGATATCGTTGAAGCAATCTGCGGCGGCCGTATGCACCCCAACTGGTTCCGCATTGGCGGCGTATCGCAAGACCTGCCCAAAGGATGGGAGTCCCTGGTTCGATATTTTGTAGCCTACTTTCCGCCGAAACTGAAAGAATACAATAACATGGTGATGCGCAACAGCATCTTTAAAGCCCGAACAAAAGGTATTGGTGCTTATACGCGTGATGAAGCCATTGAATGGGGCGTTACCGGCGCGGGATTAAGGGCCTGCGGCATGAACTGGGATTTCAGAAAACAACGGCCCTATTCGGGCTATGAGTTCTTTGACTTTGATATTCCGGTAGCGCATAATGGTGACTGTTATGACCGTGCGGTAGTAAGGCTGGAGGAAATGCGGCAAAGTTTGCGTATTGTGGAACAGTGCCTCAACAATATGCCCGATGGAAATTATAAAGCAGATCACCCGCTGAGTACGCCGCCATTGAAAAAGTACACAATGCGGGATATTGAAACACTCATCACACATTTTCTGAACGTAACCTGGGGACCTGTTATTCCGCCGGGAGAAGCCATGAGTTGTATTGAAGCCACTAAAGGTGCAAACAGCTATTACCTGGTAAGCGATGGCAGTACGTCGGCCTACCGGGTGAGAATCCGTACCCCATCTTTTCCACATATGCAGATGGTACCATATATCAGCAGGGGTTACACCGTTGCCGATCTGCTTTCGATTTTGGGTAGTGTGGATTTTGTGCTGGCGGATATTGACCGGTGAGGAATGTGGAAATGTGCGGGTTTGGAAATTTGGAAATGGGTATTGGGGAAACGAGTGCTATAAGAAATACCAGATCAAGAAGTACAATAGTTGTATAAATAATTTATGCTGTCAGCAGAAGAAATAAAAAGTATTGATCACGAAGTGGCGAAACTACCTCAAAAACGGGCGGCCGTTATTGAGGCGTTGAAGATTATACAACAACACCGTGGCTGGGTAAGCGACGAAAGCGTAACGGCTATTGCCGAACATTTGAACATGAGCCCTGCGGAGGTGGACAGTGTTGCAACTTTTTACAATCTCATATTCCGTAAACCGGTGGGACGGCATGTAATTCTGTTGTGCGACAGTATATCATGCTACGTGATGGGATATAAACATATTTATGAGGCCTTGCAGCAAAAACTGCAAATCAAATTTGGCGAAACTACCGCTGATCAACGCTTTACCCTGCTGCCCAACGCATGCCTGGGTTGTTGTGATCATGCACCGGCTTTAATGATAAATAATGATTTGCATAGGGATATCAAATTAGAAACACTGGATGACCTGTTGTCAAAATATACCTGATCAATCAATGATTCATGGAACGGCCGCTTACTAAAAATATTCATGCCGGACGGCAGCCGCTTAGTCTGAAGGAGTACGTCTCCACAGGAGGATATTCCTCCATGCAACAGGTATTGAAAAAATTTACACCGCATGAAGTACAACAACTGGTGCAAAAAAGTAATTTAAAAGGACGCGGTGGTGCAGGCTTTAATACCGGAATGAAATGGAGTTTTGTGCCGATGGGCGAAGATTGCCCGCGTCCGAAATATTTGATTGCAAACGCCGATGAAATGGAGCCGGGAACCTTTAAAGACCGGTTGTTACTCGAAGGCAATCCGCACCAGCTTATTGAAGGAATGATCATTGCCGCTTATGCCATCCAGGCCAACATCTCCTATATCTTTCTGCGCTGGGCTTACAAAAAAGCCGCTGCTATTTTAGAACGATCCATTCAGGAGGCCTATGAGGCTGGCTGGCTGGGGCAGCATATCATGGGCACCGGATTCTCATTGGACATGCACCTCCATACCGGCGCCGGAAGGTATATGTGTGGTGAAGAAACGGCGCTGTTGAATGCGTTGGAAGGTAAAAGAGCAACGCCAAGAGCAAAGCCTCCCTTTCCACAGGTAAGCGGCTTATTCGGCAAGCCTACTATTGTTAATAATGTGGAAACACTATGTTGTGTTCCGCATATCATTGCCAACGGCGCGGAATGGTTTCAGGGGCTTAGCTACAGCGGCGATGCCGGTACAAAAATTTATGGCGTAAGCGGAAAGGTAAATAATCCGGGAGCATGGGAACTTCCGATGGGCGTAACCATGCGTGAACTCATTGAAGAACATGCAGGAGGCATGAAGAAAGGATATCGCCTGAAAGGTGTATTACCCGGTGGCGCCTCCACTGATTTTTTGACGGAGCAGCATATGGATATAAAAATGGATTTTAAATCCGTGGCCGCTGCGGGCAGTCGCTTAGGCACCGGCACTATGGTGGTGATGGATGACGCCACCTGTCCGGTTGGATTTTTACATAACCTGCAGCATTTTTTTGCCCAGGAGAGTTGCGGTTGGTGTACCCCCTGCCGGGAAGGCTTACCCTGGGTGGAAAAACTCCTGCTTGCTATTGAAGCCGGAATGGGAAAACAGGAAGATGTTGATATGCTGCAGATGCATACCCAATGGCTTCAACCAGGCAATACATTTTGTGCGCTGGCGCCTGGGGCTATGGAGCCACTGCAGAGCGCCTTAAAATATTTCAGAGAAGATTTTGACAGGCATATCAGAGAAAAAAAATGTCCATATTAAATGAAGGCTTATGCCCACCATTTTTATAGATAATCTGCCATACGAAGTAAAAGAGGGAAAGAACCTGCTGGAAACCTGTCTTTCATTGGGCTTCGACCTCCCCTACTTCTGCTGGCATCCGGCAATGGGCAGTGTGGGCGCGTGCCGGCAATGTGCTGTAAAAATTTTTAAAGACGAGAATGACAGCACCGGAAGGATAATGATGAGTTGTATGGAAGCTGTGAAAGAAGGACTGCGCCTTTCTATTGCTGACCCCACTGCCCGTGCTTTCAGAAAACAGAATATTGAATGGCTGATGACGAATCATCCGCACGATTGCCCGGTGTGCGACGAGGGTGGCAGTTGCCACCTCCAGGATATGACGGTGATGACCGGGCATGACTATCGCCGTTATACTTTTAAAAAACGCACCCATGTCAACCAGTATCTCGGTCCCTTATTGAATCACGAAATGAACAGGTGTATTCAGTGCTATCGCTGTGTGCGGTTCTATCGCGAGTATGCCGGCGGAACAGACCTCAATGTTTTTGGCGCCCATCATCACGTGTACTTTGGACGGGAAAAAGACGGCGTATTGGAAAGTCCGTTTAGTGGTAACCTCGCAGAGGTTTGCCCTACCGGAGTATTTACCGATAAAACGCTTAAGCAACATTATACCCGCAAGTGGGATCTAACGTCTGCTCCTTCCATTTGCCAGCACTGCAGTATGGGATGTAATATTATTGCGGGAGAACGGTATGGCAAACTGCGTTGCATTGTAAACCGGTACAACAGTGACGTGAATGGATATTTTATTTGTGATAAAGGGCGGTATGGTTACGAATTTGTCAATAGCGTCAGCAGAATTGCTGAACCACTTATCAGAAACCAGCCCGTTGAAGCAGTGAATGAAACTGCGTTGATGCGACATTTAGAAGGCCTGGTTACCCAATTTCCATTAGTGGGTATTGGCTCGCCACGGGCTTCCATGGAAAGTAATTTTGCCCTGATGGAATTAGTGGGGAAGGAAAATTTTTTCCAGGGAACAAATGATGATCAGGCTTACCTCGAAAGGCGAATGGTAGAGATGTTGCAGCAGGACGGGTTGCCCGGGGTTTCACTCAAAGCAATTGAAAATGCTGATGCTGTTTTAATATTGGGAGAAGATATCTGGAATACGGCGCCCATGATGGCGCTGGCTGTACGGCAGTCCGTAATGAAAACCGCTGCCGACCAGGCTGTTCAACAAAGTTCGCTGGCTAATTGGCATGATGCCGCGATCAAAGAACTGGTGCAGGATAAAAAAGGCTTCCTGGCAAATATCACTGTTGCAGACGCTCCACTGAATAAATTGGCGACTATCTCCGCACAGGATTGTCCGGATAATATTGCGAGATTGGGCTTTGCCATTGCGCAAGTCCTTCACCCCGTATTGCCCCCTGTTTCCGGCATCCCGGAAAACGATCTGCAGAAAATTCAACTAATTGCCACCGCATTACAAAAGGCGGAAAGGCCCGTAATCATCACCGGTAGTTCATCCTGCAGCGAAACCGTTATAAAGGCAGCATACAATATCGTACAATCTTTGCGCGCAACGGGTAAAGATGCAGGCATCTCTTTTGTTTTTCCCGAATGCAATAGTATGGGATTGGCGTTAATGAATGTACCATCGTTAGAGAATGCTTTGGAACGGATAAGAACCAACAGTGATTGCACTGTAATTGTTTTGGAGAATGATATCTTCCGGCATATTGTTCCCGAAAAAGCAGATATGTTTCTGTCTCGATGTAAGCACCTTGTGGTTATGGATAGTCTGCATAACCGTACCACAGAAAAAGCCCACGTGCTTATTCCTTCAGCAACTTTTGCAGAAGCGGATGGCACGTTGGTGAATAATGAAGGAAGGGCGCAACATTATTACCAGGTGTACATGCCTTTTAATCCTCACATTAAAGAAAGCTGGAAATGGCTCGATAAAATCAAAAAGCTGAAGACTCCTTCCGCGGGTAGGTCAGCCTTACATCCCGATGAATGTCTTGCAGAACTTGAATCGGTACTCCCACAGTTTGAAAATATTACGGGAGTCATGCCTTCGCATCAATTCCGCATTAACGGGCAATCTATTCCGCGGGAACCTCATCGTTACAGCGGCCGAACGGCTATGCGTGCCCATATTGCAGTGAGTGAAGCAAAACCGTTACAGGACGGAGATTCCCCGTTAACCTATACTATGGAAGGATACCCTGGCATACCTCCTGAATCACTTACTCCTTTTTTCTGGTCGCCGGGATGGAACTCCGGACAGGCAGTTAATAAATACCAGCAGGAAACGGGCGGGGCATTGCGCAATGAAAATCCGGGTGTGATGTTATTCAAACACAACAAGGATCATATCGGCAAATTCATTACAGATTATCCTGATCCATTTACCCCGATCCCCGGGAAATACCTGTTGTTGCCACAACACCAGCTTTTCGGATCAGAAGAAATGAGTGCATACAGTGAAACGTTAAGCGAACTCATTCCGGATATGGTCATTGCTTTATCCGGGAATGACGCAAAAACACTGGGGGTAACAGATGGAGCCATGATCGCCATTGAAAAGAATGAGTTCTCTTATCCATTACCATTAAAAATACGGAACGACTTAAAAAGTGGTATTGTACTGGTTCCGGCCGGATACCAGGCCATGCCTTATTTTCCATGGGGTTCCTGGGTAAAACTGCGTGTATGACAGTGATGCAACATATATGGATCGTATTGGGCGTATTGTTCGTTTTGCTCAATATTGCCGCAGGACTTATTTGGGTAGAACGAAGGCTGTTGGCTTTGTGGCAGGACAGATTAGGTCCAAACCGTGCCGGCCCTTTAGGAATATTGATTGTGCTGGCAGATACCCTCAAGTTGTTTTTTAAGGAAGACTGGATCCCTCCATTCGCCGAAAAACGAATTTTTATTTTTGCGCCCGCCATCGTAGTAGCGAGTGTACTACTGAGTTTCGTGATTATTCCGTTTGCTCCTCATATTGTAGTAGCTGACCTCAATATTGGATTATTGTTTTTTCTGGCTATGTCCTCTCTTGGCGTTTATAGTATAGTGTTAGGCGGCTGGGCATCCAACAATAAATATGCGTTGCTGGGCGCCTTGCGTGGCGCTTCCCAAATGATCGCTTACGAAGTTTTTATGGGACTATCACTGATGGGCGTGGTAATGCTTACCGGATCATTTAATATGGGCGCTATTGTGGAGGCGCAAAAAGATTTATGGTTTATTGTAACCCAACCCGTTGGATTCCTGGTGTTTTTTATTGCGGGCATTGCCGAAACGCATCGCCTGCCATTTGATATCCCCGAAGCAGAAAGTGAGTTGATAGCGGGATACCATGCGGAATATTCCGGTATGAAATTCGGAATGTTTTTTATTGGTGAATATCTGGGTATCACCCTGATATCTGCCATGATGGTAGCTTTGTTTTTTGGAGGATGGCTGGGTCCGTCGTTCCTTCCCCCACTGGCATGGTTTGCTTTGAAAACATTTTTCTTTATAGGCATTTTCATACTGCTACGGGCTTCATTGCCCCGCCCGCGGTATGATCAGTTGATTGAATACGGTTGGAAAATTTTGCTACCGGTTGTATTGGCCAACCTGATGATTACCGGCGCCGTTGCCTTGTGGATGAGAGGGAGTTAATTTGAGAAATGCTGAATCTGAAGATTTGAAAATAAAATTTTAATAAGCTCAATGATATGATCAGGCAAGGGAATGTAAGAAAAAAGCAATTGAAATAATAACTTAAAATAAGTTCTCCCGGGTGTTTGCGTATCACCCTTTATGGAGACGGAGGAAAAATTATGTTGAGTAATATCAGATCCATGTGGCTTGTTTTCCTACATCTGTTTCACAAAAGGGAAACCATCCAGTATCCTGAGGAAAAGGTGAAACTGTTTCCACGTTGGCGCGGACGTATCGTATTAACAAAAGATCCGGATGGTGGCGAACGATGTGTGGGTTGTTATTTGTGTGCGGCAGCCTGCCCCGTAGATTGTATCGCCCTGCAGGCAACTGAGGATGAAAACGGCCGCAGGTATCCCGAATTCTTTCGGATTAATTTTTCGAGATGTATTTTTTGCGGCTTCTGTGAGGAGGCTTGTCCAACCTACGCTATTCAGCTTATACCCGATTTTGAAATGGGGGAATACAATCGTCAGAATCTGGTATTCGAAAAGGAAGATCTGCTGATCAACAGCGAGGGAAAATACCCGGGCTATAATTTCTACAAAGTGGCGGGAATTGATGCCGGTATTAAGGGAAAAGGACAGGGCGAAAATGAATTGCCGGCGGTGGATACCAAGAGTTTACTTCCGTAAAAACTAATTCACGTTGTGTATTCTATGACCATTCTGTTTTACATATCATCCTTCCTTGCAATAGTTTCAACGATTATGGCGATCACCCGGTTTCATCCGGTGCACGCACTACTCTACCTGGTGGTTTCATTTCTTGCAGTGTCTCTGATATTTCTCACGCTGGGCACTCCATTTATTGCTGTATTGGAAGTGATCGTTTATGCCGGAGCGATTATTGTGTTGTTCATTTTTGTGGTGATGATGCTCAACCTCGGCAAAGACACGGCCTTACAGGAGAAACACTGGCTTCGCCCCAAAGTATGGGTTGGCCCTTCCCTGCTGGTTTTGATACTGCTAATTGAACTGGTTGTACTTCTTCTGAATACGGAAAACAGGGAAATGGAGATTGTGGCAGTGGACCCGCGCAAAGTGTCACTGTCTTTATTCGGAGAGTATATCATTGCGTTGGAACTGGTTGGCTTTTTACTCATGGCAGGTATTGTGGGCGCAGCACATATTGGCAAACAAAAGAAAAAAGTATTGCATCGTTTCCTGAAGGAAGAAAAAATCGAACCATAAACCATAAACCATAAACTATAAACTTCAATGCCTCCCATAACAGTACATACCGTGTTAATTGTTGCTGCCATGCTTTTTGTTCTGGGATTAATTGGTGTGATCATTCGCAAAAATGTAATTTTTGTGCTCATCTCCGTGGAGATAATGCTGAATGCTGCCGGCCTTGCCTTTGTGGCCGCAGGCGCCAAATGGCAACAGCCAGACGGGCAGGTAATGTTTCTGTTTATTCTCGCGATGGCTGCGGCGGAAGTATCTATCGGACTTGCGTTAATCATGCAAATTCATCATCAACATAAAACGCTGGATGTGGAAAAGATTACGGCATTAAGAGATGAACCGGTAACTGAAACGGAATAGCCAGAAGCAAACGCTATTCGCCACCTGTGATAAAACCGGAGTAACCCATTTGTTTACACGAACAACGGTAGTTCATGCACGAGTATTTCTTTCTTATACCTGCACTTCCCCTACTCGGATTTTTGATACTATCCCTGTGGGGCACACGGCTGAATAGAAAAGCGATTGCCTGGATCGGAGCAGGAACGGTTTCTGCAGCTGCGGTTATGTCCATTCTGATCTGCGCGAATTTCATTCAAAACCCGCCGCAATCGGACCATTATGCCCAGTTGCTTTGGAACTGGTTCCGCGTGGATAACTTAAAAGTTGCCATTCGATTTTCTGTTGACGCCTTATCTCTCGCATTTGTTTTCGTTATTACATTTGTTGGGGCGCTCATTCATATCTATTCCACTGCTTTCATGCAAAAAGACCGCGACTATGCCCGTTTTTTTGCCTATATGAATCTTTTTGTTTTTTCCATGCTGGTACTTGTGATGGCGGACAACCTGGTACTGCTGTACCTGGGATGGGAAGGAGTAGGTTTATGCAGCTATTTGCTAATTGGGTTCTGGTACGAAACGCCCGCCAATTGCCGGGCGGCAAACAAAGCCTTTTATGTTACGCGCATTGGCGACACGGCTATGGCCGTCGCATTGTTTCTGTTGTTTAAAGAACTCGGCAGTCTGCATATAACCGCCATTCTGGATATAGCGCCTGATCATTTTAAAACCGGTGATTCCATTATCAACCTTATAGCGTTGCTTTTACTGGCAGGCAGCGTGGGCAAGTCGGCACAACTTCCCCTGCAAACCTGGTTGCCCGATGCTATGGCAGGTCCTTCTCCTGTTAGTGCTTTAATACATGCGGCTACTATGGTAACCGCCGGAGTGTACCTCATTGCCCGCATGCATACCCTGTTTGAACTTTCTCCCCTGGCAATGAACATTGTTGCAATTACCGGGGCGTTTACTTTGTTTATCGCCGCCTGCAGTGCTGTAGTGCAAACCGATATCAAGCGCATACTGGCCTATTCTACTATCAGCCAAATCGGATACATGTTTCTTGCCTTGGGTATAGGTGCCTGGAGTGCAGCAGTTTTCCACTTTTTTACCCATGCCTTTTTTAAGGCCCTGTTGTTTCTGGCCGCAGGAGCGGTAATTGAAGCGCTCCATCATGAACACAATATTTTTAAAATGGGTGGCATAAGAAAAGAGTTGCCCACTGTGTTTCTCACGTTTTTGGCAGGAGCAGCATCCCTCGCCGCTGTTCCGTTGATCACGGCCGGCTTCTTCAGCAAGGATCCCATCATGTGGTATGCATGGAGTGCAGAAAAGGGAAGTCCATTCCTTTGGCTATTGGCGATAACAGGTGCTTTCATCACCGCATTTTACAGTACCCGCTTGATGCTTGTTGTTTTTTGGGGAAAGAAACAAACACCTGTTGGAGAACGACCGGTTAAGCGAATTACCGTTCCACTGATTATTCTGGCATTTGCGGCCGTTGCGGGTGGTTTTTTTGAATGGCCCCATAATATCCTGCATCTTTCCTTATTCTCTGGTCAGATAGAACAAGTATTGCCTGCAGTAGTATTGCAAAAAAACCATCCTTCCGAATTTGTCTTCCAGGGTATTGCGGTGCTCGTTACCGGGGCAGGAATATTTACAGCATACATTCTGTATTATCAAAACAAAACTATACTCGAAGCCTGGCACCAGACTGCCAGCTTACAGACTTTACGAAAATTCTTGTTGAGCGGATGGGGATTTGACTATCTGTACCAGGTGCTAATTGTACAGCCGTTTTTCTTTATAACACGGATTAATAAAAAAGATGTTTTTGACCGGATATACAATGGTATTGCCAGAGTGAACCTGCAGGCCAACCGCCTGTTGTCGCTTACGCAAAATGGTTCTTTGCGTTGGTATATTGCCGGCGTATTGATTGGAATTTTATTTATCATAACAATGCAACTTATATGATACTGTTATGGTTGATAGCGATATTGATGATTGGGGGCACCCTGTGCTGGTTGCTGGCACAGTGGCATAGGCAGCTTCCCAAATGGATTGCCTTAGGCACTACCCTGCTGGGATTTGTACTAACCATGGTGCTCGCCTTGCAATTCCATAGTGCAACGGCAGCAGGAGACAACGGCTGGATGCACTTCCAGGTGAATTGGATTCCTTCGTTCGGCATCAGTTTTCACCTGGCGGCAGACGGGTTAAGCGTGGTGATGTTGTTGCTTACTTTTTTCCTCGCCGTTCTGTCGGTACTGTGTTCGTGGAATGAAATCAGGGAAAAACGCGGGTTTTATTTCTTTAATCTTTTATGGACACTGGCAGGTATCTGCGGTGTATTTGTTGCGGTAGATATGTTTCTCTTTTATTTCTTCTGGGAGGTAATGCTCGTGCCGATGTATTTTTTAATTTCCATTTGGGGAGACAGCAATCGCCGATACGCATCCTTAAAATTTTTTCTTTTTACCCAGGCAGGTGGACTCTTAATGTTGCTTTCTATCCTGGCACTTTACTTTATTCATGCACAGCAAACCGGCATATTTTCTTTTGATTATTTCGATCTCCTTAACACCAGGTCCGAAGCCCACACCGCCAAATGGATCATGATGGGTTTTATGATTGCGTTTATGATTAAGCTGCCGGTAGTTCCGCTACACAACTGGCTTCCGGATGCCCACAGTGAAGCGCCAACAGCGGGCAGTTTGATACTGGCAGGGTTGCTGCTTAAAACGGGCGCCTATGGAATAATCCGTTTTGTACTCACACTGTTTCCACGGGAGGCCGAAACCTTTGGCTGGTGGGCAATGTTGCTCGGTGCCTTTGGTATTTTATACGGCGCATTTCTGGCTTTTGCCCAAACCGATCTAAAGCGGCTTATCGCCTATACTTCGGTGAGCCACATGGGTTTTGTGTTGCTGGGTATTTTTTCTTTTAACAGCATCGCCATGCAGGGTGTGGTGTTGCAAATACTTACTCACGGAATTAGCACAGGCGCCTTGTTTGTTATAGCAGGAATGTTAAAGGAACGGCTGCATACCCGCGATATCAACCAAATGGGCGGTTTGTGGACAGCCATGCCTTCCATGGGAGGCTTCGCCATGGTGTTTACGATGGCCTCGCTGGGTTTGCCGATGCTGGGCAATTTTGTAGCCGAATTCCTGGTACTTATCGGTGCTTTTGCGTCCAATGCGTGGCTAACGGTATTGGCTACACTTGGGTTGGTTTTTTCTGCCCTTTATGCTTTGCGGATGATGCAAAAAGTATTTCTGGGTACCCCCACCGCAACCGTACCCTTGCAGGATCTGAATGTGCGGGAATGGGCGATGATGGTGGTGCTAACAGGCAGTATTGTTTTTTTAGGGTTGTTTCCGCAGCCCGTTATAGATATGGTAAACAGCCTGGCACAGAAAGTATTGAAGTAGCAATCTTTTAATTCACTGTTTATTGCGTTGGTATGAATGAAGTACAATTTGAAGCGCTCCTTCCGTTTATGCTGCTGGCAGCGGCATCAATGGCCGTTATTTTACTGATTGCTTTTCGCATGAGCCATACCGTTATACAGGTTGCAGCATTTCTGATGGCTTGCATCGTTATCGGTGCCATGTGGTGGGTGCGGGATACGTTACCAC
The DNA here is from genome assembly GCA_020854215.1 of Chitinophagaceae bacterium. Classification (GTDB taxonomy): domain Bacteria; phylum Bacteroidota; class Bacteroidia; order Chitinophagales; family Chitinophagaceae; genus Agriterribacter. The sequence continues at coordinate 16,794 of JADZFY010000245.1, forward strand.
AGACTGTTGCTCCATTATTTGTTATTGATGGTTTTGGCGCTTTGTTTACCGGGATTATTATTTTTTCGATGATGACAGTGGGCTTACTGTCCTATATTTATTTTGAGGAACGGGAAGAGAATCCTAAAGAATATTATATCCTGCTTTTCCTGGCTACCCTTGGCGCCGCTGTACTCACCATCAGCACGCACTTCATGTCGTTGTTCATCGGGCTTGAGGTGTTGAGTGTTAGCCTTTATGCGTTAATCGCTTACCTGCGCAACCGCAACAATGCGGTGGAATCGGGAATGAAATACCTTGTACTGGCAGCCGTGTCTTCGGCGTTCTTATTGTTTGGGATGGCCCTCATTTACATGGAGGCGGGTACCATGGAATTCAGTGTTATTGGTAATCGTATTGCCCAATCCACTTCTTCAGTGATGTTTATTCTGGGTTTTGGCATTATGATCGTTGCTATTGGATTTAAACTGGCGCTGGTACCATTTCATTTTTGGGCAGCCGATGTGTACCAGGGTGCTCCATCACCGGTAACTGCTTTCATTGCCACCGTTTCAAAAATTGGCGTATTTGCGGTATTGTTCCGTTTTGCACAGTCGGTTAATCTGCCCCAATACCCGCTTGTGATCAATACCTTTTCTGTTATTGCCATCACGTCTATGATAGCGGGTAACCTGTTAGCCTTGCGACAGCAAAACATAAAACGGCTCATGGGTTATTCTTCCATATCTCATTTGGGTTATTTGCTCGTTGCCTTTCTACCCGGTAATTCAGCTGGTTTGGAAGCCGCGGCGTTTTACCTGGTTGCCTACTCCATCACCCTGTTGGCTGTATTTGGGGTTATCTCTGTTTTATCAACCCGGGATAAAGATGCGGAAGACCTGAATTTATACAAGGGCCTTTTTTACAAAAGTCCGATCCTGACTGCCGTACTAACGGTTTCATTTCTGTCTCTCGCGGGTATTCCGCTTACTGCCGGGTTTATTGCTAAGTTTTTTGTTCTTGCAACGGGTGTACAGCAATACCTGTGGCTACCTGTGTTGGTGTTAGTTATTACCAGTGTTATCGGACTCTACTATTATCTGCGTGTTGTGAGTACATTTTTTGCGCCTGCACCCGCTTATGGTATATCCATAAAAATCACGTATTCGTTTTTTCACTTCGCCACCCATGCCGCACTCATTATATTGATGATTCTGCTTTTGTGGCTCGGGATATTCCCGGGTATGACGGTGGAGGGTATCCGTGAATTTTTACTTATACGGTAGATGACGCATTTCCCGTCTGAAAACGCTTGAGAAACGAAACAACGCGCTACAAAAGAATGACCACTATGCTTCGCAGCTCTTACAATTTACCAGATTAGTTACCAGATTTTTGGAAACACTCTGACTGCGTTGGTAATACAATGTCTTAACACCAAGCTTCCACGCTTCAATCATTAACCGGTTCACCTCTTTCACCGGCACATCAGAAGGAATATTAAGATTAAGACTCTGCGCCTGATCCACAAATTTCTGCCGGATAGAAGCCTGCTGGATAATTTCCAACTGGCTGATCTCCTTAAAGGTTTTAAATACTTCCTTCTCTTCAGTGGTAAGTTCGTCGAGATGTTGCACGCTGCCATGATTCAACATAATACCACGCCAGGTGTCTTCATTGTCTATTCCTTTCTTTGCAAGCAACGCCTTAAGATATTTGTTCTTCCGCATAAAATTGCCCTTCGATAATCCGGCTTTGTAATAGTTGCTGCTAAAAGGTTCTATACCCGGCGATGTTTGTCCGAGTATCGCAGACGATGATGTAGTGGGTGCAATCGCCAGCAAGGTTGTATTTCTTCGGCCGTATCCCTTCAGCAATTCCGGCTCACCGTAAATCCAGGCAAGGTCTTTACTCGCTTTGTTAGATTTTTCCTGAATGTCCTGAAAGATGACACTCGTTAACTGCTTAGCTCTTAATCCTTCAAAAGGAATCATATTCTTCTGCAGATAGGAATGCCAGCCCAATACGCCCAATCCTAATGCACGATGCCTTTTAGCGAAGGTATTTGCCGACTTCAAATAAAAATTATCTTCCGATTTGGCAATAAATTCCTGCAACACTGCATCCAGGAAGAATACAGCCAGCTTAACCGCATCGGTATCTTTCCATTCGTCATACAATTCCAGGTTCATCGAAGAGAGGCAGCATATAAAGGACTCTTCTTCTGTGGAAGGCAGCATAATCTCGGAGCAGAGATTACTGGCATGAATCGTCAAATTCATGTCTTTGTATACCTGGGGTTTATGCCGGTTTACATTGTCGGAAAAGAAAATATACGGCAATCCTTTTTGCTGCCGGCTTTCTAACACTTTTGCCCAAATCGCTCTTTTCTTTGCGTCACCGTCAATCATATCCTGCATCCAGTAATCGGGTACACAAACAGCAAAAAACAAGTTTTGAATAGGATGACCAATATCCTTGATCGAGAGAAACTCTTCAATATCGCCGTGGTCTATATCCATATAAGCCGCAAATGCACCCCTGCGCACGCCTCCCTGTGATATGGTATCCATGGCCGTGTCAAATAAGCGCATGAAACTCACCGCGCCACTGCTTTTTCCGTTGTCGGTTACTGCACTCCCCCGCTCCCGCAATGCCCCAAAATAGGCTGAAGTACCGCCTCCCAGTTTGGTTTGCATAATTACCTCTCCCAATTTATGCGTAATCCCTTCAATGTAATCCGGAACATGCACATTAAAACATGATATTGGAAGTCCTCTCTCTGTACCCATATTGGCCCAGATAGGAGAACTCAAACTCATCCAGCCGCGTTCTACCATTTCTTTAAATGCATCTTTTAGTTCTGGTTTGTACAAACGCTGGGCAGCCGCTGCACAAATTCTCTCAATAGCGCCTTCCACTGTTTCTCCTTTCAGCAGGTAACCTCTATTGAGAATCTGCTCGCTTTCTTCATTCTTCCACCAAAGCTTTTCCTGTTCGCAATGGGTGTCAAATAGCTGTTCTGAGGTGGCTGGCGGCGTTGCAAATAAAGTTGACATACTAAACTTCTATGTTTAATGAATGGATAGATGGATGGAGTAAGGAATTAAAACAAATCGTTGGCGGTAATGCTTTTGTCAAACTTGGTATATTCTACCGGGCGTTTGGCAAAGAAATCATCCAGGCTGTTAGAGAATACCTCTTCCTCAAACCAAAGCATGGGAGAACTTTCCTCCGAACTGATATTAAAAATAGCCGGAATGCCAATTTGCTTCAAACTGTCATCAGCCCGTTTTTTCATAAAGTTGGTTAAGTTCAGCTTACTGATGATCTCAATATCACCGCTGCCGAATATCCAATCAAGAATCCTTGTCTCTGTTTCTATTGACTGTTTTACCACGGTAGCAATATGATCCACTGTTTCCTTTGAAAAAATTTCCGGATATTCTTCTTTTAACCGGTTAATCAGAAAAATACCGGCGTTGGCATGTACCTGCTCATCCACTGATGTCCACGCGATAATATTACTCACGTTTTTCATTAAACCTTTAAACCGGGTAAAGGCCAAAATAATCGCAAACTGACTGAACAAGCTTACGTTTTCTATCAGCAAACTAAAAAGTATGAGCGACACCGCATACTCTTTTCTGTCGGTGGATTTCGCATTTTGGAGCGCTGAGGTTAAATATTGAATGCGCTCTTTCATTACCGGAACTTCCACCAGTTGTTCAAACTGGTTGTTGTACCCCAATACCTCAACGAGCCGCGAATAGGCTTCGGAATGCCTGAACTCACACTCTGCAAACGTGGCGCCCAAACCGTTTAACTCAGGCTTGGGAAAATGCTGGTATAAATTTCCCCAGAACGATTTTACGGCAACCTCCACCTGGGCAATCGCCAGCAGACTGTTTTTTATTGCGTTTTGTTCCGCCTCAGACAGATGCGCATGAAAGTCCTGCACATCGGCAGTAAAGTCAACTTCAGAATGCACCCAGAACGATTTATTAATTGCTTCTGTGAATTGCAATATTTCGGGGTATTCAAATGGTTTGTATTGTGTTCTTTTATCAAATAGTCCCATAACGATGAATTGAGTTTAGACAAGTTTTTCAGCCTTTATATCTCTACAAAGGGAGAGGAAAACAA
>JADZFY010000246.1 GCA_020854215.1 Chitinophagaceae bacterium
GGAAAGGAAATAATCGGGCTGATGAAGAAAATTCAGGATAAATACCATACATCCTCAATCATTATTTCGCATGATATGAATTGCCTGCGGATGGCAAGCGACAGGGTGATTGTGCTGGTAGATGGTACATGCTATGCAAATGAGTCTTATGAACAGTTGCTTAAAATCACCGACCCTAAAGTGAAACAGTTTTTTGAGTAAATGAATAACATGGCAAAGAAAATCATCAATAATGTAAAGCTTGGAATTTTTGTACTTGGGGGCCTGCTCTTCCTGATACTCCTGTTGTATATGATTGGCAAAAACAGGAGCCTGTTCGGAAATACCTATGTTCTGAAGGCACGGTTTGAAAATGTACAGGGTCTTGTGCCAGGAAATAATGTACGTTTTGCGGGCATACAGGCCGGAACAGTAAAACGAATTATAATCATTGCCGACACGCTTATAGAAGTAACAATGATTATTGATAGTAGAATGAAAGACGTTATACGCAAAAATGCAATAGTGTCAATCGGTACTGATGGCCTGGTGGGCAATAAAGTAGTGAACATTGTTCCATCAAAAGAACATTCGTCACTGGCGTTGGAAGATGATATATTGCCGGCAAAAAAGGCAGTGAATACGGATGAAATGTTGCAAATATTATACAATACTAATAACGATGTGGCTGTAATTGCCAACGGACTAAAAGAAACCATACAGCGTATCAACGGCAGCAATGTGCTTTGGACATTACTTAATGATAAATCATTGCCACTGGGCATTCGTAGTTCTGTCTCGAACATCCGGTCGGCTTCGGCAAAAACAGACGCAATGGTAAATGACCTGCAGATGGTTGTTACCAATATTAAAGAGGGAAAAGGTTCGGTAGGTGAATTATTACAGGACACTTCATTTGCCCATAACCTGAATGCGGCAGTACAAAAAATACAATCAGTTGGAGATGAAGCAATGGCATTAACAACTGAACTAAAACAAGTGGTTGCAGGTATTCAGCAGGATATTAATACCGGTAAGGGCACTGTCAATTCATTACTGAAGGACTCCTTGCTGGTAGTGAAATTGAATACCAGTCTTGATAACATACAAAAAGGAACAGATGGGTTTAACCAAAATATGGAGGCGCTCAAACATAACTTTCTCTTCAGGGGGTATTTTAAAAAATTAGAAAAGCAAAAGAAAAAAGAGCAATCAAAGAGCCTGACACAACAGCATTAGCCTCAAGTCATAGTTGTTCAAAATGTGCTAAAAACTGAGGTTTTTCCTATCTTTATACTTCTCATGATTTTGTTAACATCAAAACATTATCCTGATGAAGCATAAAATACTTCTTGTTGAGGATAACGAACCTATTCGGGAAAACACCGCCGAGCTGCTGGAGATGAGTGATTATACTGTGCTGACAGCCTGCAATGGCAAGGAAGCTCTTGCGGCGGCGTTGCAGCAGCCACCTGATTTAATTTTATGCGATATTAAAATGCCGGTGATGGATGGATATCATTTTTTTGAACATGTCCGCAAATATTCCACCCTTGATAAAACCCGGTTTGTTTTTTTTACAGCTTCAGCCGAAAAGAGGGAAATTGAGGAAGGCTTGCGCATGGGGGCTGATGCTTATATTATTAAGCCTTTTACCGCAGAGTACCTGCTGGAAGTGTTGGATAAGAACCTCGGCTAATAATTCCCTTCTTTAAATCCACACAACAGTTTTGCTGGTATTATTTTTTTTGACAGCCGTCATCACTTGCGGTGATGACTGTCATTGGCTGCACACATATCGCCACTTATCTTACATCATATTATTAACATCAAAATAGATTTTATGAACAGCACAGGTAAGATATTAGTTGGTATCGCAGCAGGAGCAGCCGTAGGTGCATTATTAGGAGTTTTATTTGCACCAGATAAAGGAAACGAAACAAGAAAAAAAATAAAGGAACGGGGAAACAAACTGTCAGATGATCTGCAGGAAAAATTTGCAAAAGGCAAAGAAAAATTTAACGACCTGAGAGAAGACATCCGGGAAACCATCCAGGAAACCATGCGGGAGACCAAAGAAAAATTTTCATAACCAAATGGAAAAAGTATTTGCCAAAGCAGAAGAATTAACCGGCACGGTGAAGGAGTATATCAATACCCGGATAGATGCCGTCAAATTAAATGCAGCAGAAAAGAGTTCTTCAGTGGCTGCCAATTTTATTGCAGGCAGTATAGTGGCATTCATGTTTTTCTTCTTTTTCATTTTTGGCGGTATCGCTTTGTCATTTGGTTTGGGAAACTGGATTGGCAGTACCTGGGCAGGGTTCCTGGTAACGGCAATATTGTTTCTGTTAATTGGGATACTGGCATGGATGGCAAAAGGAAAACTGATTCGTTTACCTATTATGAATGCATTAATTCAGCAGTTATACGACGAAGATGATGAAGAAGATTAAAAGTATAGAACAACTGAAAGCGGAAAAGAAACGAATAATGCTTCGCGAGGAAGAATTGGAAGCCAAAATTCGTGGTGACTGGGCTGCATTAAAGGAAGCAATAAAACCTGCCAGCGTAGCTAAGGAAGCCTATTCCAAATTTCTTGATAAAAAAGCAGAAACAAATTATAACGGGGAAGAAAATATTTTTAAGAGTACCCTTAACTACGGTATATCATTACTGGCTAAAAAATTTTCCGAAAAAGCAGGGGAGAAATTAGATAAGCTGTTTAAAAAACAAAAAAGTAAATAAATGATTCTCTAATCGTGAGACTTTACCGGCAATAGAAAATATCCTGCTAAATAATAAGCGGTCAGTGACAATGAATTTATAAACCTGGAGGCAGCATATCAGCAATCCTGCAGGCACTATCCCTATTCAGGGCGTTTCCTGCCCTTCGTCAGTTCCTATTGTGATCTTCGTCAGTAAAAGCATAAACATTTTTTCAAACCTTAGTAGCAGAATAATTATCCGCACAATTAGCGGGGTTAAAATATTTCTCAAAGTATCCGTTATGCTTTCCGAACATTTCAAGGGGGTGTTTTCTTATGCTACCATGGGTATTTTAATTGCAGACGCAAGGGGAAGGATTGTAGCAGTAAACCCTTTTGCTTTAAAGGAATTTGGCTATACAGAAAATGAATTGGTAGGCCAGCCGGTAGAAATGCTGGTACCAGACCGTCATAAAGAGAAACACATTACGCATCATCAAAAATTTGTGGAGCATCAAAAGGCCCGGCTCATGGGAACAGACCTTGAATTGTTTGCCCTTAGAAAAGACGGGACCGAGATTCCCGTTGAAATAAGCCTGGGGAGTTATCAAAGCAATAACGAGGTTTTTGTGGTTGCTTTTGTCAATAATATATCCGCACGGAAAAACGCAGCTGCAAAGATTAAACTATTGCAGAATAACCTTGAAGAAACGGTAGTGCAGCGCACAAGAGATTTACAAGAGGCATTGCAAAAACTGGAAATATCCGAAAAAGAATTACAAAGAAGTGTTGCTTTTCAAAAGGCGCTATTGCAAAATGCAGGGGCCATAATTATTTCGGTAAATGCAGAAGGAATTATTCAAACTTTTAACCCACAGGCAGAAAAAGAACTGGGCTACAGGGCCGAAGATGTAATTGGCAGGCATACACCATTAATATTTAATGATCCTGCTGAGGTAAGCAGTATGGCCAATGAGCTCTCCCTGGAATTGCATAAAAATATCCTGCCCGGAATGGAAGTTTTCCTGGCAAAATCAAAGCTGGGTTTACACAGCGAAATGGAGTGTACTTGTATCCGTAAAGACGGTTCCCGGTTCCCCATACTGCTTAATGTAACAGCGCTCAAAGATGCCCAGGATACCGTAACCGGCTTTATAGGTATTTCAGTAAATATCTCTGAGCGGAAAAGGATAGAAAGAGAATTGAAGGGAGTTAAGCAGCTTTTTTTTCAGCTTCTTAAGAATTATCCCGATGGCACTATCAGCATCATTGACAAAAATTTCAATTTTGTTTATACCGGGGGCGAACTGCATACACTCCTTGGCGCTGATCCTGATAAATTGATTGGCAACCGTATTTTTCCAAAATTTCCTGAGGAACTTCGCCGGATTATTCTGAAAATGCTGGGTAATGTATTTAAACAAAAATCTGTTTATGCTGGTTTCGAACTGCCTTCACCTCTCACGGGAAATAGTTATGTAATGGACGCCTTTCCTTTGGTTGAAGAAGACGGTGCTGTAGATAACGCCGGGGTCATTATCCGGAATATTTCAGAACTGATAAAAGCAAAAGATGATCTGCAGAAAGCTTTGGAAAATGAAAAAGAACTCAGCGAACTGAAATCAAGGTTTGTATCAATGGCATCCCATGAATTCCGGACACCGCTCAGCACAGTGTTGTCATCGGCATACCTGATAGGAAAATATTCCCAAACAGAAGATCAGCCGAAGCGGGAACGACATCTTCAGCATATTATTTCTTCTGTAAATATGCTTACCGATATCCTGAATGATTTTTTAAGTGTTGGTAAAATTGAAGAAGGCAAGATTCAGGTGAGACCAGCACTTATCAATGTTAAGGAACAGGTAGAAGAACTGGCCGGTGAGTTAAAAAATATAATGAAGAAAGAACAGACGATCAACTGCCGGCATGATGGAAATGAGGAAGTGGTGATGATGGATAAATCTCTGCTGAAGCATATTGTAATGAACCTTGTTTCCAATGCCAGTAAGTTTTCGCCAGATGGTAGCACAGTGGAAATAAAAACAACAGTCGGAAATGGACACTTTGTTCTATCTGTAAAAGATTATGGCATCGGGATTTCAAAAGAAGATCAGAAGCACCTGATGGAACGTTTTTTCCGGGGCGCAAATGCCGGTAATATTCAGGGTACGGGACTGGGTTTGCATATTATTGCCAAATATGCCGAGCTTATGAACGGAACAGTGCAATACAAAAGCGAACTGGACAAGGGCACCGAATTCATCATAACATTCAATACAAAAAACGGGATAAAATGAAAAAGATATTGCTGATTGAAGATAATGACGCAGTACGCAATAACACCGCCGAAATTCTTGAACTGTCTAATTATGAAGTAATAGTGGCAGAAAATGGAAAGACGGGTATTGAAAAGGCAATTGAATTCGAACCAGACCTGATTATATGTGATATTATGATGCCTGTGCTGGATGGCTATGGCGTATTGCATGCTGTTCATAAGAATGAGACTATTAAAAACACCCCCTTTATATTTCTTACAGCAAAAACCGAACGGGATGATATGCGAAAGGGAATGGAACTGGGCGCCGATGATTATATTACGAAGCCATTTTCCGGAACGGAGTTATTAAATGCAGTGGACAGCCGTATTAAAAAAATTGAGTTGCTGAAACAGGAAATGGCGCCCGGATTGGAAAGTTTGCAACATTTGATAGATGCCACTTCTGCAAAAAATGCCTTGCAATCACTTACGGAAGGGCGGAACATTAATAAATTCAAAAAGAAACAAACAATTTATTCAGAAGGTAACCACCCCAACCGCTTATACTATATTGTAAAAGGGAAAGTAAAAGCTTATAAAACCAATGAAGAGGGTAAAGAGCTGGTAACAGAACTCTTTGGCCCCGGCGATTTTCTTGGGCATATTGCCCTGCTGGAAGGAACAGTATATAAATATACCGCAGAAGCATTGGAAGATTCAGAACTGGCTATTATACCCAAGGAAGACTTTGAAGAACTGCTTCATAAGAATCCCGAGGTATCGAGAAAATTTATCCAGGTGCTGGCAAAAAATATTTCGGAGGCACAAGATCATCTGCTGGGACTTGCTTACAACTCATTGCGGAGGAAAGTAGCGGATGCGTTGCTGATGCTGCAAAGAAAATATCAGCAAAACAAAGAAGAGAAGTTTGCAATCAATATAAACCGTGAAAACCTTGCAACAATAGCAGGAACGGCGACAGAGTCACTTATTCGAACACTGGGTGATTTCCGGGATGAAAAGCTGATTGATCTAAAAAATGGAAATATTGTTATATTAAATCTTCAGAAGCTGACTGATCTTGTAAATTAAAAGGACGTCCGGAATTCCAAACGTCCTTGCCACATAAAAGTCACAGGGATTTAACAGTATAGTGTTTTCTCAGTTTATCAAAATGCCCTGGCAGGGATATTTTTCAGATTCTGCAGCACATTCTGTTTTACCATATTCTTTACAATCATTTGCCCATACTCGTGGCCCAGTATTTCTGTACTGGCAGGATCGAATGATTGCGTTTGCACTGAAAACACCAATTTTTGTGTGCTCATGTCATAGAGATTACTTTCCCAGAAATACCTGGTATTGGTAACATAGTACCCCGGCTCATAAATGCGGTGGTATAAAGTAGCCCTGTATCTCCAGAAACGATTGTAGTAATAGCCATATGGGGAATAGTACATGTTTCCAGCTATATATTTTCTTTCTTTTTCTTTGTCAAGAAGCACAATAGTAATAACAGCATCAATGCCGCTATTTTTCAGTTTTGTAACAGCCACATCTTCATCTATTATATCGAATGCTTTGGGTCCATATTCCTGTAGGGATGATACCGCATTGTAGCCAAGATCTTTCAGATCATTGACAAAATGTGTTTCCATATTCTCCCGGATACTGCGATCATTTTCCCTGATAACACCCAGCACCAATATCTTGTTATATTTCTGCGGTATTACATCTTTTGCCTTCCAGGAGGAAGTAATTCTTGATGATGTGCACCCGGATGTAATGATGAACACAATGAAGGCTGCAATCCATTTTATCTTTTTCATAACCCATTTTTTGCACCCACAAAGTACCCGCAAACAAATCACGGAAGAATGACAATGATCACGATTCGGGAGAATAGTCATCAACATTGAATGGACAGGTTTTAAAAAAGTGAAACACGGGTCAATGAAATTTAACCGGTTGCAGATCCGGCTTTACTTTCCCCATTTAAATTTTCCATACACATCTTCATAAAAAACTACCCTGCCGGATGAATCTGTTCCGGCAGGGTTGTACCAAACCACTACAGGTATATGTTCATCGGCGGGAACAGTTATGGGTGATTGATTTCGCAAGCACTCTTTCTGTTCCAATGTGTCTATGGCAATAGCGTTATTTTTCAATACGAGATGACCGATTTCCATCGGCTTCTCCATTCGCATACACCCGTGACTGAAGAATCGTTTTTTCCGCTTAAATAATTCTTTTGAAGGAGTATCATGCAGGTAAACGCCAAAAGGGTTGTAAAAATTCAGCTTCAACAAACCTAATGTATTATCGCAGCCGGTACTTTGACGGATGATGTAAGGAAAATATTTTGTGCTGAGTGCATGCCAGTTGATGGAATACGGATCCAGGATTTTTCCTGCCTTGTTCAGCACCTGGTAGTTACCTGCATTAATATAGCCGGGATCTTTTTTAATAGCGGGCAATAGTTCTTTAGTAGCAATACTATAGGGAACATGCCAGTAGGGATAAAGCACTACTTCATTGATACTACTTGTCAGAGCCGGTGTAGGTGTGCTCTTTTTGCCGACAATCATTCGCATTTCAATAATCGTTTCGCTATTCCGGTAAACAGTTAAATAAGCTGCAGGAATATTTACTACAATTACCGATTGACTTTGCGTCAGGCAATTCAGCCAGCGATAATAATTAACAGATAGATTTAATTGTTGTCTCCTTACAGATATGGGAACATTCAATTCTTTAAGGAAAGTAGTTTTTAAAATACCATCAGCTAACAGGCCGAATTGTTTTTGTGCTTCTTTTACGTTCTGTTTAAGCAGGGAATCTGATATGTTACCGGGAATTGAATCCATAATACCAAGCTGGAAAAGTTTTGTCAGTAGCTGTTTGTTTTGGCTGTTTAGTTTTGAAGAAGTGACAATTGTTTCCCGGAAGCTACTATCCTTCATTATAGTGCTTATCCATCGTATTTTGTTTTCCAGTACAATAATTTCCCGCATTTGAGGTAAAAGCCGGCCAGGTAATGCTGACAATGAATTTTTCGAAACATATTCTGCCAGCAGGTCAGGAATTTGCTGACAGGCAGGTGAATACTTTAGCCCATCGTACCTGAAAACAGGGATTGTGTTTCCAAAGGCAATATCATGATAAAAATGTAATGCCGCATCGGTAAGCATTATTTCCGCTTTAAGCGAATCATTTAGATCATTTAACGTAAAAATGTTGTGTCTTAGAGATTCAGTATAATTGTTACTGTAATCTTTTTCGTCCAAACCTTTGCTTCCGGCTTCTTTTAGCTCATTTAATAAGGTGATACGGATGCCCGTATTTTCATGCTTTATCCAGACGGATTTATAACTCTGCTTTAAATAAAACTCTTTTACCCATGGCAGAAACTTTATCGGCAGGGTGATCATTTTGATATCATCAGAAAGAAAGAGCTGCAGTTTTTCGGGAGTTACCTGCCCGGTTATAGTAATGCTGTAGATACATCCGGTTATGGTTGCAATCGCTATTCTCCGCCAGTTTTTTTTCACCTGCTATTTATTTTTCCAAAAAGTAGTTGTTAAACTCTGATTTCAGTTTTCTAAACTTTCCCTCAGCATTCTTAATATTTTTTCGCATTATCCGCATTCTCTTTTCTACTTCCTTTTTCCAGGCTCCATCTTCAAGTGCTTCCTTTATCAGCAAATTATCCAACTCAGCTATCTCATTTCGAAGCAGGCTTATCAGGTTATCTTTTCTTAGAAAAAGGACCTGGAAAGTTTCGGCTTGCTCAAGCATGGCCTTGTCAAAATCCTCATTCAGAATATCAGACAATCTTGCTTTGAGATGGATGTTTTCATCTGTCATGAATCTCAGCAAACGCTTCCATGTATCGGATTCAAACTGTAATTGAGAAAGTTTCAACTCGGGCATGTGGGTTTGTTTTTCAATAATCATAATTGTATATCAATATCCTTCAAAGGATTTAATTTATCATGAATGATAGTAAAGTTAAAATCGTAAAGCATGAAGGAAAATATTCACCATCAGCAGAGGAACTGATACCCGTCAATATGAAAAAGCCCCGTCGCCATTCTGCACGGGGCTTTACTCATTCTGCATTTGACCTATTTCACAGCAATTTGTTTGCTGACGGTCATTTTTTTAGCTTCTTCTTTTTTCGGCAACACAAGTTTCAAAATGCCATCATCATACTTAGCTTCAATTTTATCTTTCACTACTTCATCGGGCAGGGTAAAACTGCGGCTGAAAGAAGAATAGTTGTATTCTTTCCTGGTAAACTGAGCCTCTTTCTCCTCTTTGTTTTCTTCTTTTTCACAGCTGATGGTTAACATATTTCCTTCCACATTGATGTTGAAATCATCTTTTTTCATTCCGGGTGCAGCAAGTGAAACAATGTAATCATCCCTGTTATCAGTAATGTTTACGGCGGGCACAGTTAATGCCCTTCTGCCATTAAAATCATTGTCGAACCAGGTATTCCAGGGTCTGAAGAAATCGTCAAATACCGATGGCATTCTTTCGGTAAACCTTGATAATGCTTTTTCCATAATAACCTCCTTGTTGATTAGTAAATAATTTTATTTTCTAAACAAAAATATCGTTGACGCTGTCCTTAATCAAAGACGGTGGTCAGCAAAACTAATGAGTGTGGTCAGCGGGCATGTATAAGACAAAAACTGATCTTTTTGTTTACGAAGAATGTTACGAGGTAAAATACCTCCCTGATAAGCTGGTAGGAGAACCAGCGAATAAATTGGTTTTAAATATTTTTTGACCGTGCATGGTTAGTTATGGTAACCGGCAAACAATCTTTCACCACTAAATCGTCAATCACCTGTTCTGTATTCAGCGACAGTTCAGGATTATACACATCCAGGTTAAGTTCAATACCTGAGTACGCGCTTACATTAATAATATTGTAAGATCCTATAGTAAACCACTCACCATCGCCTGCAGCTACTTTTGCATGCAAGACCACCGGCTGATACTCATCCAGTTCAATTTTATTTCTTAATAGCCAGTCATACAACCATCGTTCAGCATGTTTTGCCAGCATCACGTCGGAAGGGCCAGCGGTTATCACCTTTATTTTACGCCTCGCCTGGCAGCTTTGCTCAACACTTTACGGATTGCAATACCGGGTAAAAAATAGCTGCATAAAATGGTGATATGCGACTGTGCATCGCGAAACATGGTAAGATAGCTTTCTGAAATTTCATTTTTACAACGTACCCGGTCGTTCCGGCGCGATTTTACTTTGGAATCTTCTTCAGGAAGATGATCGAGCGATATTTTTTTTGTTTCACAGGGTGTAATCCCCATTTTTACTGGAAAGCCATACCATGTTTTCCAGCAGAGCACACAAAGTTCCCTGCCTGGTTCTCCTTCTGCATACAAAGCAAAATCAAAGCCATGCATCCTCCTCCGGCATATCATTATACCGGTTTGGGATATTTATACGACCCACCAGTGAGAAATTTGCATCAGCAACAAATATTTTATGGTGCATCCGCCTGCCAAAATACAAATATTTGCTTTTCAGCAGCGGTTCAAATAAACGAAACTGAATGCCGGCATCCCGCAGTTCATCAATGATAACCCAAAAGAGAAGTTTTGTGAAGAGTATTTTAACAGGAGCATGACAAAGAGAATGTCTTATCCTACTAAAATACCATTGCTGGCTTTGCCTGCATAAATTGGGGCAAGTATTGCATTTAAAGTTGATATAGTTTTTCATAATATTCTTTTGCCATCCGGTTGCTGTCAAATTGCGGTATAATATCTTTCATTCCGGTTTTAATCAATTCCATCCACCTGTCGGGATAATCATAATAAAGCGGGAGTACTTCGTTTTCGAGCAAGGTATATAAGCTGGCGGCGTCTGTGTCATCCTGAATATGATCGGAAAGATTAATGTCGCATGGTGGAATCACAAGTGAATTGACTTTGTCTTTTGCAAATTCAGGAAACCATCCGTCTGGCAGGCCGATATTTACCGAACCGTTCATGGCAGCAGCCATACCACTGGTGCCGGATGCTTCATGGGTGAGACGTGGTACATTCAACCAGGCATCTGAACCCTGCTTCAGCAATTTTGATAAACCCATTTCATAACCCACCAGCACGGCACAGTTGGAGTGGATTTTACTGAATGCCACAATTTTGTCAAATGTGCTGATGGCAACATAATCCATAGGATAAGGCTTGCCCGCCCAGATGATCTGCACAGGTCTTTCTTTATTGCATACTAATTTTTCAAACCTGTCTCTATCACAAAAAAGCAGGTCGGCCCTTTTATAACCTGCAAATCGTTTGGCAAATACGAGGGTGAATATTTTTTCATGATAAATTTCACCGCACTGATCAGCCACCACTTCAAACAATCTTTTTTTTCTTTTCAGTTTTATGTCACGGAATGCTTTATCATCATTTTCATTCAGCGCTTCATATAATTCCGCATCGTGCCAGTATTTAAAATTTTGAGCATTGGTGATGGAAATAATATTACAAATGCCGGCATGTTTTATCCATGACTTGCATAAC
>JADZFY010000247.1 GCA_020854215.1 Chitinophagaceae bacterium
CTTCAACCCCTTCAGCAACACTTTTTTGCCATTCATCAATTCAGCTGCCTGCTTGGGCGTAAGCTTCTTGCCGGAAATTGTTTTTGAAACACTTTTCCCGCATTCGCAGCTGAATTCCTTTTGAGTTGCTTTTATTCCTTTTCCGCAACTGCAGTTGCCAATGATCAGGGGTGTATTTACAGCAGTATCGATGAATGCTTTGATATAATCGAAATCTTCTTTTTCCAGGGTGGCCTTTCGTTCTTTGGCCAGTTTTTTTGCAAGCGTAAGCATGGCAGGTGTTGCCCGGTTGATGCGGCTTACCGTGATGTTCTTGTATTTGGTAACATGGTCACTCACAAAGGTTTTGATCTCCCGCACAAATTGAAGATACCCCTGTCCTCCCAGTTTTTCCTTGTAGATCTTTTCCAGCTTGGTCTCCCACTCCCCTGTCATTTCGGGAGAAGAAATGAGGCTGTCCTTTAAAATATGGATCAGCTCAATGCCTTTATCGGTAGCCAACAGACTTTTCTTTTCCCGCACAATATATTGCCTCACCAGCAGGGTCTCAATGATGGATGCGCGGGTTGCAGGAGTGCCCATGTTGAGCGTTTCCATCTTCTTGAGCAGGGTGCTCTCCGTAAAAGCTGGTGGAGGCTGCGTAAATTTCTGCTCCACTTCTGCTTTTTCATGGATCACGTTCTGTCCTTCCTTTACATCCGGCAAATGGCTGTCGGCTTTCTCCTCTTCCGAATACAGTTTTTTCCAGCCCAATTGAGAAACAACATTTCCGGTGGTAATGAAATCATATTCCTTTATCCCGGTGAGCAGGGTTGTTTTCTGAAATTTATACAGAGGCATGAACGCTCCGGTGAACTTTCTCGCGATAAGGATGTACAGTTTCATTTCATCCGGCCCCAGGTTCTGTGTGGGCGGAGCCAAAGGGATCAGCGCATGGTGATCCGAGAGTTTGCTGTCGTCAAACACCCGCTTGCCTACTTTATCTACTTCGGGAATCAATGCATCCTTGGAAAGTTTTTTCAGAACTTCTTTCGCCAGTCCCTTTCCTGCTTCGCCTAAATGCTGGCTGTCCGTTCTCGGATACGAAATGATCTTTTGTGTTTCGTAAAGTCCCTGAGCGATGGAAAGTGTTTTAGCTGCTGAAAACCCGTGTACGCTGTTCGCTTCTCGCTGAAGGGAGGTGAGGGAATGCAGCAAGGGAGGGGCTTCCTGTTTATCTTCCTTCTTGACAACTTTTACAATACCCTGTTTCTCCGCTTTAATTTCCGCCAGTATCTTTTCAACGGTCTCCTTGTTCAGTATTTTATCCGGATTTTTAGGTGCGCCCTCTTCATTTTCAGTTTCAATGGCTGTTTGCTCTGTGTTGTTGTCCCCGTATTTTAAAAGCCCGGTGTATTTTTTTCCTTCCGCATTGAACAGGGCTTTGATATTGTAATACTCCTCCTTAACAAATTCCTTTCTCAGTTTGTCCCGCTGCACAATGAGGGCCAGCGTGGGTGTTTGAACTCTGCCCACGCTCCACACCCCGCTGCCGCCCCGCAGGGTAATGAGCTGTGTAAGATTTATTCCGCAAAGCCAATCGCTTTGCTGGCGCGCCAGGGCAGAATAAAATAAGCTGTCATATTGCCTGGCCGAGCGCAAATTGCTCAACTCAGTGCGCACCACCGCTTCGCTCAGCGCCTGGCTTGACCAAAAACGCTGGGTGTTATCCCATCCCTTCCAGTTAGCCTGAATTAATATCAGTCGTGCAATAAGCTCTCCTTCCCTTCCGGAATCCGTAGCGATCACCACATCGCTCGCTTTGGAAACCAGCTCTTTTATGACAGCAAACTGTTTTTGCTTGTCCTTAACCACTTCGTAATTGAATTTTGAGGGAAGTATGGGCAACAAGTTCAGGTCCCACCTGCCGGGCGTGTTGTTCCGGGCAATTTCAATAAGATGGCCGAAGGCCCATGTGATGCAGGTATCCCCGCAATCGTAGTATCCGTTATTTTTCCGTGCGTTCGGAAATACCCGTGCAATGTCGTTCGCTACGCTGGGTTTTTCGGTGAGTATGATCTTCATTTTTTCGGAGAATGAATTTCTTCATTCAATGTCCGAATATCCACAATAAAATATTGTGAGAGGGTATTTAATGATCAGAAATTACGAACGGATCTTGGCTGCCACCCAATCGAATGACCGGCTTCCGCTCCCCCCTCCCTCCAAGGGGGTGGCGAAGCCGGAAGGCGTATTATTCTTATTGCTAAGCTAATTTTTCTTTCGCCCTGTCCACTATATAGTAAACCACAGGCACCAAAAAAACAGTCAAAACTAAAGAGGAAAGAAGTCCGCCAATGATTACCCAGGCAAGTCCGTTTTTCCACTCTGCTGCTGTTCCCGTTGCCATTGCAATAGGAAGCATACCAACAACCATTGATAATGTTGTCATTAATATTGGTCGCATACGACCCTTTCCTGCAATGATTAAAGCTTCTTTGAAATGGTTTCCTTCTGCTTTTAATTGATTGGTAAAATCTACAATTAGAATAGCATTTTTAACTACTAACCCCATTAGCATAATTAAACCAAGTAAGGCAAATAAACTCAAATTGTTTAAAGATAAATTCAAAGCAAAAAATGCTCCTATTGCTGCTACCGGAATAGAAAACAAAACAACAAATGGATAAACAAAACTGTCATACAGAGCTACCATGATCAGGTAAATCAATAAAAATGAAATAAGTAACACTGAACCTAATGCACCAAAACTATCATTCTGCCTTTTAATGTCGCTGCCCCAAGTCATTTGTATGCCTTTTGGCAGAGGATTTTCTTTTAGATAAGTGACTACATCGTCTGCTACCGTTCCAGATGGTCTTCCCAATGCGTCAGCGGTAAGTGTAACCGCTGGTTGTCGGTCCTTTCGTTCTAGCAATGATGGAGAATTGTCTTGTTCTACGCTTGCAAATTGTGAAACTTCTATAGATATTCCCATTGGATTAATGATAGAAAGTTGTTGCACATCTTCAAAATTTTGTCGGCTAAAATCATCCAACCAAATTCGTACGTTATATTCCGTTCCGTTTTCTGTTAGGGTAGCATCGCTATTTCCCGTAAAGGCCGTTCTTAGGTACAATCCAACGTAAGCCGTTGTTAAACCCAATCGTTGCATTTTATCTTTGTCGGGAATTACTTTGTATTCAGGATTACCTGTTTCAGCGGATAAGCGAACATTGTCCGCACCGGGGATTTTTTCAATTACCGATTTTAATTCATCGCCAGTTTTCATTACCAAATCCAAATTGTTTCCACTTAATGTAATTTCAATGGGGGCTGAACGAGGTATTAAACCCAACGCAGCAATTGAATAATTTATACCCGGGAATTTAGACCGTAGGTCTTCCCTAAGATTTTTCATAAATATCTCGGTAGGCAAATTATTAAATTCCTCGCTGGATTTTAATTGAATAGTGAATTCCGTTTTATTTGCTGATCCCACCCCCAAACTTCCAATGCCCGTGCTTGGCCCGCCAATGTTGCTAAACACTGTTGCTACTTCAGGTTGTTGGATGATGTATGCTTCAATTTTTTGAGCCATTAAATCATTTTGTTGGATGGAGGTTGATTTATCAAATTCCAAAGCCATTCTGAATTTACCTTGATCGCCTGTTGATATTAGTTCCTTCCCAATAATACCTTGTTTCATAACACCTAAAGTCATGACGAAAAGCAAAAGGACAAATCCAATAAATATAAGTTTATGGCCTAAAACCCATTCCAATTGCCTGCCATACCAATTGCTAAATTTTTCTAATTGATGTTCAAACCAAAGCAAGAAACGATTGAAATAATTAGTAGGTTGTCAATCCTCTTTCTTTCCAATACGTGAAGCCAACCATGGTGTAAGCGTAAAACCAACCAATAAACTGGTGAGTGTAGAAGTTCCTACTACAACCGAAAACTGCTTGAGCATATCGGCAACAAACACTTGTAAAAAAAGAATTGGTAAAAATA
>JADZFY010000248.1 GCA_020854215.1 Chitinophagaceae bacterium
GAATGTACTTTTTGGATATTTCCTTGTCTGTCGGTAAAAATGGTAGTAGGAAATGCCACAATTCTTTTTAACTGGGGTAAAGTCTTTGCGGCATTTTCCGGATCAGTCGCTGCTACCGGAGGAATAAGAACGGGATATTTCACATTCAGGCGTCTCATAAAATTATTAACGCTTTGCTTTGAACGGGAAAAGTCACCGGTCCTTTCGTAGGCAAGTCCAAGTACTGCTACTCCCTTCGTATGATATTTGTCGTAAATCTCATTGAGAAATCGGGTTTCATCCATACAGTTAGGACACCAGGAACCTAACAGTTGAATGACCAACACTTTGTTTTTAAACTTAACGTCGGTATTAGAAACAGGATTTCCTGCGGTGTCGTTAAAGGTAAAATTCAATTTCGAAGCAACACCCGAATTGAGCATTGACGCAGGCGATTCGGGTTCCAGCATAGCAGAGGCGTCTTTTGTAGCTGTCCATGGGCGCGACACCAGTCCGGATCCGGAGTAGAATTTTCCCCCGCTTATTGTGTTAGCATCGTTGACTTTTGCGGTAAAATAAATGGCATAACCGCCGTCAAATCCCGAAAGCTTCAGCGAATCTCCGTCAACTACTCCTTCAAGATAACGATAATCACCATAGGGAGTAATAAAAGAACCCGTTAGCGTTGTTCCGAATTGGTTAAACACCCCAACCGCTTTTGATTCTTTGTTGTTAGCCGGATTAATAAAAGTCGTAGCCCAGCGTCCGGAAATATTGACCGCTGTTCGTACCGATGTAATTTGAAAGCGATATCCTTTGCTGCCCATATTTTTTGCAACAAATGGCATTACCACATTTCGATCTGCCAAACGCTTTATCCAAACACCTTTTAAAAGTGTGTCACCTATCCGTAAAGCACGGAACTGTGAATCAAAAAAAGGCAGTATAATGAATACCGAATCCCCTGCCACGGTAACGTCATCCACAAGCAACCTTTCTTCCGCATTGCGCAAATACAACCGTGGGGCACCGGCACTGTCTTTAACTTCAAAGCTGAAAACAATATTATTGCCGTCTGCCCTTTCTAACTCGCCCCTCCAGTAACCTGCGGATAATTCTTCTTTCTGTTGACCTAAAACTGATAAGCCCGCTACCGCCAATACTAAAATTAAAATGACTTTATTCATTAATTACATTACTATTAAACCGCAAAATAAGCCATTTAATTTTGCCGCAGATTCTCCAGCATATCGGCAGTAATTGCCGGCAAATCAAATTTGTGTTTCCAGCCCCAGTCTTTCCGTGCAACAGCGTCATCAATACTTTGCGGCCAGCTATTCGCTATCGCCTGCCGGTAGTCTGGCTCGTAACTTATGGAAAAGTCGGGGATATGTTTTTTAATTTCTGAAGCAATTTCAGCTGGTGAAAAACTAATAGCCGCAAGATTATACGACGTGTGAACAGAAATCTGATCAGCAGGCGCTTCCATCAATTCGATGGTGGCACGGATTGCATCGGGCATATACATCATAGGCAGGTAGGTTTCTGAAGACAGGAAGCAATTGTATTTTTTTACTTCCAGCGCTTCATTGAAAATCTCTACGGCATAGTCTGTGGTACCGCCCCCCGGTGACGATTTATAACTGATCAATCCCGGATACCGCAAACTTCTAACGTCCAACCCAAAACGCTGATGATAATAATTGCACCAGAATTCCCCGGCGTACTTGCTGATACCATAAACAGTAACCGGTTCGATGATTGTTTGTTGCGGACATTGTTGCCTGGGAGAAGTAGGTCCAAACACTGCTATACTACTTGGCCAGTACACTTTATGCAAGCGTTCTTCACGTGCTATATCCAATACGTTGAGTAGGCTCTGTGTATTAATATGCCATGCGAGTGCAGGATTTTTTTCTCCGGTTGCAGACAGGATTGCCGCCAATAAGTATATCTGCGTAATATTTTGCCGGATGATTTGCACATGCAGCATTTCTTTGTTCATCACATCGAGAGATACGTACGGGCCGGTTCCTTTCAGCAATTCATTTTCTTCCCTGAGATCTGATGCAACCACTTGCGCATTCCCGTATATACTTCGTAGCGCCAAAGTAAGTTCTACTCCAATTTGACCCGATGCACCGATAACCAATATCTTTTCCTTCACCATAATTTTATGATTTAAGAATACAAAAATAAAGTTGGCGCATAAGAAAGAAAATTTTACTTTAACAGGAAAATCTATAGCTATGTACTTATTGCAAAAAAAGAAACTCCTGGCGGCATTATCTCTGGTGACGATTCTTATGATTGGTGTAGCCGCTACCACGGTAAATGACAAAAATCCTAAACCAAATTTGAAAGTGCTTCCTAAAGACATCAGCCATGAAGAATTAGAGAAGATAATGAAAGGCTTTAATGTTTCATTGGGTGTAAAATGCAACCATTGTCATGCTTCTTCCAAAACAGATGCAAAAAAGCTGGACTTTTCCAGTGATGAAAAACCCGAAAAAAATGCTGCGCGCAGTATGATGCGAATGACGGCAAAAATTAACAAGAAATACTTCGATTACGGGGGAGAAGGACAGGCTGCAGCTATAACCTGTATTACCTGCCACAACGGAAAAACACATCCGGAAAGCAAAATCACCCTTCCTCCGCCACCTCCCGAACGTTAACAGATATTTACCCTTGCATTGGGATCAATAATGGGGATACGCAGTTTTGCCTATCCCCATTATTGCATTATTTTCCAAACCAGTTCCTTCAGTAAGGAGGCCTCGTTCGTACCTGCATCGTGCACACCAATACTCCTCAAATTGTATTGATGTAACAACAGAAGCGCCTTCTCTACGCCTGAATACTCATACTTTTTTGCAGCCGTTGTATAGTCGGAGAGAAAAAAACTATTTATTCCTGTTGCTGCCGAAAGCGCGCTATTGTCCTGTGTTTTTACACCGAAGATCATATACACTTTGCTGAAAAAAGCATAGAGGGTAGGTATGATTAACTGAATAGGCGCAGCTTTGGGATTAGATTCGAAATACTGTATAATGCGAATTGCTTTTGCCAGGTCTTTACCAGACATTGCTTTTTGCAACTCAAATACATTGTGCTCTTTGCTGATTCCAACATATTTTTCAACGTCATCTGCAGTAATGGATTTCCGTCCCTGCAGGTTTAGCAGGAGTTTTTCTATTTCGTTGTTAATGCGGCTCATGTCGTTGCCAATATGCTGAACCAGTAGCGTAGCAACATCAAGCGCCATGCTAAAGCCCTTTTCTTTAGCCCTTTCCTGTGCCCAGCGATAAAGTTCATCTTCCCGCCACTTCTTTGTACTTAATACTAAGGCTTTTTGTTTCAGTAGCTTTGACAACTTACTCCGTCCATCCAGTTTTTTTTCTTTATGGGCAATTACCAAAATAGTTGACGACAGTGGATTAGCAATGTAACCTTCCAGTTTGTCTACATCCTTCATCTGTTGTGCTTCCTTCAATATCACCACCTGGTTTTCAGAGAACATTGGATATCGCCGGCAGGCATTTATCAAATCGGCCCAGTTGGCATCCTTTCCGTAAAATACGCTCAGGTTAAACCCGGCTTCCGATTCAGACAGAATATGATGTTCTGCGTAGTCAACTAACTGATCAATAAAAAAACTTTCCTCACCTTCCAGCCAATAAACGGGCTTAAACCTTCGCGACTTCCAGTCTTCAATAATTTTTTCAACACTCATAATTTTTTGTTTGCAAGGTCACCCACAATTCCTGCATCGTTGCAGTAACTATTCCACTATGTTAATGTTCTCTTTCGCTAAGTAAGGCAGATTCCTAAACCGCAAAATTACATTTGCTACTGTTACCACATCTTTCTGGCAATACGTTACTATCCTCGGGAGGTTACGCTCCTTATAATACACGTCTTTAACCATACTTCCGTCAATATCATCTTTGGGCGTATCAATACCTAAAACTGAGGCAAGTAAGTTAAGTGACACATAATTTTTATAGTCGCCAAACTTCCATAATTCCATTGTATCAATCAAATTCGTTTCCCAAGGTTTCCTGCCACTCAGTTGCAGACTTTCGGGCAGCGGAAGGTTTAGCATCAACATTCGGCGACAGATATAGGGTATGTCAAATTCCTTTATATTGTGCCCTGCCATTGCAAAATGCCCTCGTTTTTCCCGAAATGTATTCAGCATTTCAACAAATGCGGTAAGCAGTGCGGCTTCGTCATCACCACTAAATGACTTCAGTTTAAAACAAAGATTCCCGCCTTTTTCGTTATAAAAGAAACCGGTGGAAATGCAAACTATTTTACCAAACTCGGCTAAAATTCCGGCCTTATTCAGATAAGAATCTTCGGGCAAAATATTTTCTGGCATGGTTTTGGAAATCTTGTCCTGCCAGAGAATCTTCCATTTCTCTGGTAGCTGTTGAAAATCAGGGACTCCGGGCACTGTTTCTATATCAAGAACCAGTAAATTTGTTAGGTTAACCTGATGTATCATGCTACGTAATTTGTTCAAAATCAAAAAAAATAAACCATTATGAGCGCTTCTAACTATCCTTCAACGTCAAGCCAATCTCAGCCGCCCAAAAAAGATAACCGCGGTATAATATACGGCGTTTTAATTGCCGCTTTATTAGGAACCTGGGGTTACATTATTTACGATAAAAGTAAAACCAAGGAAGTAATTCAACAAAAGGATGTTCAATATGCTTCTTTAGATTCTGTAAGGAATCAACTGCTTACCGACTATCAGGCTGCAGAAATCCGCCTGGACAAGATGACTACCGAAAACGCTAAACTGGACAGTTTGGTAAAAACGAGGGATAAAGATGTGGTTGCAATGAGAAGCCGGATCAAAACCCTTATTAGCAAACAAAATGCAAGTGCGGCCGACCTTGCTGAAGCCCGTCGCCTGATCAACCAGTTGAATGGAAAGATTGAGGAGTATGTAAAAGAAATCGAAAGACTTCAGGGTGAAAACCAACAACTCACTTCTGCCAACCAACAGTTGACTACCGAAAAGCAGCAACTCACCGACACATTAAACACTAAAGTAACCGAAAATAAAGACCTGAGTAATAAGGTGGATGTAGGCTCTACCTTAAATGCTACTAATTTTCAGCTCGCCGCAATTAATGAAAAGAGGAGCGGTAAAGAATCGGTTACTTCAAAGGCGAAAAAAGCAGATAAGTTCAGGGTTTCTTTTGACGTAGATAACCGCCTGGCTACAACGGGAACTAAGGACCTTTATATCATCGTTGTTGATCCGGCAGGAAAAGTGGTAAAAGAAGAAGGACTGGGTTCCGGCTCTGTTACTACAAGAGAAGACGGTGATAAAGAATTTACTAACAAAGTATCTGTTGACTACGAGCAGGGTAAACGTAAAAACGTAAGCTTTGATTTAAAACAAACTGAAAAATACACTCCGGGCACCTACAAAGTTGAAGTATATCAGAATGGCTTCAAAATTGGTGAAGGCGCCGTAACCCTTAAAAAAGGCGGAATTTTCGGATAATACTCAGATTAGTATTCACACAATTAATGAAAGACCGGGGGTAGCGATACTTCCGGTTTTCTTTTTTAACTGAGCCATAGTATAGTAGCCCTATAAAGCTATTTCATATTTCGAGTTAAAATATCGCCCTGATAGAGGCTCTGCCAATATGAACGGTATTAGAAGCTCCGGATTTCCTGCCTTCGTACTGGAAGTTGAGTTCGAGATGAGCGCTCAATCGCTTAGTAAACTCTACCGTCCATAAATAGTTTTTTCCTGGAAGCAAAGCGTCGAGCATCATGTACGACACACTGGTATTAGGTGTATTTGTATTTCCCGGATCCGAATACCCGATTTGACTGTAAGTAAACTTGGCCGCAAGTGAGCTACTCGACAGCACATTGTATTTTACATCGCCGGTAACCGAGTGGATAGTCGCCGCCTGCGTAGAGTCCTTGTTTCTCTTATCATCATACCGATATCCAATAGCTGCCCGAAAATTAGTCCCTTTTATAAAAGACAGCCGGGGTTCAACACCATAGGAAGCGATATGGTAGTTTCTATTGTCAAAATTGGGCGTTACTAATTTGCTGCCCGTTTTCCTGGCCAGTAATTCCAGCAGTAAAGAACGGGTGATATTCCACCTGCCCCTGATATTCCAGTCATTTCCACTGCGGCTTTCATATCCATAAGTTAGAAAGGCTTTGTTGCTGTTACGGATATTATTGACGTCCACTCCCCATTTACTGCTCAAACGATTAAAAGAAAAAGAATTACTGAAAACCTGGTTGAGCACAATTAATGACGTATCTGACAAGGGTACTGCAAACGGATTAAACTGTAAACTTCCTGAGTTTTCCTTTTTATTGATTTGAAGCGTACTTTGAAAATAAAATCGGGTAAGAAATTGTTGAAACCTACTGGCGCCCGCAGCATCTATCGCGGCACGGGGGTTGAGGATGACACTATAGTTAAACTGGAGATAGTTAGCCTTTACAAATTCGTTAGTAGGTGTAAATATACGGATATACTTTGCCTGGTCGCGAAACTGCGAAAGTTCAAACTCATTTAGCTCCGGAATTCCATTTCCGTTGTAATCGTTCCAGGTGTATTCTCCCTGACCGGCAGGTACTTCTACATACGTAAAGTCTCTTTTCTGTTCCTGCCCCGTTCCCACTTCATAAAGCGCATTACCACTAATCAGTCCTTTTAGTTCATTAAAAAAATATTCTGTCCGTCCTAATACTGATGATTCCGGTTTTTGCAAGGTCACTTTGTCATTCAGTATCTCCAGTTTTCTATACGTAAAATTAACTTTCAACTGGCGTCTTTCACTGCTCATCAACTCGGTGTACACATTCAAATTGTGGCTTCTGTCTGATGGTGCGAGTTTCGACTGGTACGGATACCGGTCGCTTCTGGTAAAATAGGTTGCTCCCCATTTATTAGGTTTATCTAAAGGCGACTTCAAATACACCTGCCAAACTTCATAGGAAAAACTGCCCGTATTTATGGAGTCAGGCAGTTTATACCGCACGTCATTGCGCTCAGCAGTATAACCTCCGCCCACCCTGTAGTTACCCATTTTTGGAAAATCTTTTGCAATATCAACAACGGGTTTTACATAAACCCCTTTTTGCTCACTCTGGTTAAAGACGGTAATATCAAACTGGTTATTAAAATGCCAGTTTCCATAATCAGCACGATGCGTTAATCCGTTACGCACACCCTGATACAACGCATTTCTGTTGTACGTTTCCAACAGATAGCGCAAGCTGTTTCCCTTTTTACTTTTGAGTTCAATACCTGCATGAAAAAGATTTTCAGAAGCAGAAGGTACCTGGTTTAAGGGCAGGCCCCAGGTTCGATAAAACTCCACTCCTCTCAGGCGTTCAACAGGCTTAAACCTGTCCTGCACCCATTCAAAACTTAGTTGGCTAATTAATGTTAATCCATTCGCGTTGTTTTTTATATCTCTGCTATCGTTTATTGCCAATTTAGCCGCGTAACCTTTATCATTCTGTTTATCCTTCGATGAAAAGCTATTGATATCAAAACTGCTCACTGCCAATTCTGTGCTGACCTGCGTATGTTCAGAAATGTTATAATCTGCACCTACACTCAACAACTGTTGTTTTTTGGGCGCAATCAGTAATATAACGGGAGCATACCTTCCCTGCTTCGCGTTGCCGGCATCAGGTGCCACCCATTTAAACAGCTTACCGTTTGCTGCACTGGTTTCATCGGGGATATAGTCTCCCATCCCCTGCCCCACTTCTGTGAATGCCAGATTGTAAAGGGTATCGTTGGGATTCACCGAATAGATATAAATAGAATCATGTACGTTGTTGTTGAACACAGTGTCAATCTTTTTATATAAGATTTTATTTACCGAAAACGTATCCATGATCTGCGAAGGATACAATGCCTGATGTACACTATCGCCTACATCTGCCAAAAACTGCTTTTGGCGCGGATCAAGTGTTTGATTTATCGGAGAGTTTTTGGCATCACTGTTGGAATAGGCGGCAACTCTGATTTTTAATTTTTTATTAATCATTGCTTCATCAGCAATATATAACTGCGCATTCAAATAGTTACGATCGGCATAACCAAACTCAACCTGTATTCGCTTATCCTTTGTAATCATTCGTCGGGGCGTAAACGTTACTTCGGCGGTATTATAGTTAATCACATAATCCTGATCTTCGCCCCTTTGCATTAGTTCTCCATCTATGTAAACTCTTTCCGTACCGGCTAAAACAATAAAGAACAATTCATTATTTGGCCCCTGTAACCGGTAGGGTCCCTGGTTTCCCTCCACGCCGTTAAAAACATTGCGGGTGTACTTACCTTTTGCAATTGCTCCGCTTAGCAGCAAACGGTTGGTTATACCGGTTCCAATTTTGCTCTCCCGCTCAAACGCCGCTCCCTGCAAACGTGAATAATAGTTGAGAAAATAATGTTGTTGTTGCCGAATATCAATATCGCCGATATCAAAATGCCAGCCTCCTTTTTTAAACTGAATGAACACCTTGTCGAACTCATTCAGGTTTTGCGTATTCCCATCTGGCTGAATGGGTATGTTGCTGTCGGTAATAGCCGCAGCAAGGTGAATACTGTCTGCCAAATATCCATTCATTTGCAGGTTAAGCGTAGAATTAAGCACCACGTCCTGTTGATTGCCAAAAGACAGCCCGCGCCCAAAGCTTCCGTTATAGTTAATATTGCCAAAATCAAAGATAGAATTGGAAAGCGCATCGGCAACCCGCAGGGTCTGCGGCGCAGCCAGGAAGTTGTTGCTTATGCTGTCAAAGCGCATATGTTCCGACACTGTATTTAACTTTCCGGGAAACACCCTGTATATAAGCGTTATGCTGTCTGTATCCGGTTTTTTTTTCCACCATAACCTGGCATTAAATATATCGAGGTTATAATCACTGCTGTCTATGCCGGAAATAAAAAAAGTACCCGGAACAATACTTAAAGAGTCTATGAAAAGGGTATCCAACCGGGAAGGAATAGTTTTTTTACGCAGATTCGAAAGCGATGGATTTTGCTGGCACATTCCCCAATGTACACCCAGTAAGCACAACCATATTAATAGCAGTTGGTTTTTCAATCCATCCTTTTTTGTAACAATGCCTAAAATTAGAAATTATTGTTTATCAGGGGGAAAAAGAGAAAATACACGGTAGAAAAATGCGAAAGAGAAAGCCTGAAATACAATCTTAAACCAGGGACGCGATAACAGATGTTCACATATCCCACATTATTATTAACTTTTGCACAATATCAACCTATTGCTGATGGAAAACTCAAAAGACCTCCGGCTCGCGGTATTAATAGACGCAGACAACATCCCTTACCGCCTTATTGGCGGAATTTTGGAAGAAGTGGCAAAGTACGGCGCTCCCACTTTTAAACGTATCTATGCGGATTGGACGAAGCCTCATGTTGCCGGTTGGAAGACGGTGCTTTTGGATCACGCCATCACTCCCGTACAACAATACAGCTACACAACCGGAAAAAACTCATCAGACTCCGCACTGATTATTGACGCGATGGATATTTTATATACCGGAAGAGTGGATGGTTTTTGTATAGTAAGCAGCGACAGCGACTTTACCCGGCTGGCAACTCGTTTACGCGAAGCCGGGATGAAGGTGTTGGGCATGGGCGAACAAAAGACGCCGGGTGCTTTTCGGGCCGCCTGCAATAAGTTCATTTATATTGAAATTCTCACCACGAAGGATTCTCCGGAAAAAACCGCAACGCCGAAGGAAACAACAAAAAAAGAAAAAATACTCAACAAACCAGATAAACATTTTATCAGTCTGCTCACAGGCAGCATCAATGACCTGGCAGACGAAAACGGCTGGGCATTTCTGGGCGACCTGGGCAACCTGTTACTCAAAAAACGTCCCGATTTTGACCCAAGAAATTACGGCTACACCAAGCTGCTTCCCCTTATCAAAAGTTTGCCGGGCTTTGAAATTGACGAACGCGACACGGGAAGAAAGCATGTGAAACTCGTGTACATCAAAGCAAAATAGAACAACCAACTATTCGTTAGTTCCCATAATTTGCAGTGCCAAAATCTCAAAAAATAAATTTACCGGCGTAAGCATTGACCCATCAAACGAATATGAAAAAAAGCAGTCAGAAAACAATTCAATTTGAACAATTTGCATGGACGGATATTTGCCAGCCAGACAGAGAGAGCCTGGACAGCATTGCCGAGCAATACCAATTAGACTACTTTCAAATCCGGGATAGTTTGGAACACGGGCATCTTCCTAAATTTGAAAAGCAACCCAAATACAACTTTCTGATTTTACGGGCATTTACCTCCACCATTAAACAGGGCGCCACTACTATTTCTGAACTTACCAATAAAATTGCATTCTTCTATAATGGAAGTAAAATCATCACCATTCACCGAAGTCCGTTTCCTTTCCTGGAAAACATCAAGACAGATTTTTCAAAAACAGAGGAGTTGATGGTGTACCTGATCCATAAGATGGTGGAAAGTTATCAGCCCCCATTAGTTGAATTAGACAAACAAATAGACATGTTTGAAAAAACCATCTTTTTAAAAGACCATTCAAAAGTGTCGCTCAAAGAACTGTACTTTCTCAAAACCCAAACAAGAGTAACAAAAAAATTATTGCAGGTATTTCAGAACGTACTGCAACAAATCGAAGTGGGAGAAACCTCGCGAACTGCCCTGCAAGACAGCAAAGACAGTTTACTGGGTTTGATATTAAAGTATGACGAGATTGTAGAAAATGCCAACAGCCTGTTAAACACCTATCATTCGGTAAATGCACAGCGAAGTAATGACGTGATGAAACTGCTTACCATTTTTTCCGCTTTCTTTTTACCGCTAACTTTTTTGGCCGGTATATATGGGATGAATTTTGAAAATATGCCCGAACTTAAATGGAAATCCGGCTACTTCTCCACACTGGCAGTAATGGCAGTTACTGCTGTCGTCATTTATGTGTGGTTCCGCAGAAAAAAGATTTTGTGAGCCAACAAGGTTTCATGGTGCAATATTCCCAGGGTTTAATCCCTTAAAGAAAATTACCAGGGTGGTCACAAAAAACGAAAAACCAGCCAATATCAGGTAAAATCCGGTTTCATGTTGTTGCTGAATAGTAAAGGAACTGCACAACAGCACGTCAAAAGTTTTCAATGCGAACCCTGTTGCCAGGAGCATTACCGACATCATCCCTATAAACAAAATCCTTATTTCAAAAACCATCCCCCTTA
>JADZFY010000249.1 GCA_020854215.1 Chitinophagaceae bacterium
CTCAGCGTAAGCTCCCAACCTCTCGTAGTCATATCCGCATAGTTTCCTTTAGGCGGCGTTGCACCAAAAGTAGCGGGGAGGTCTAATCCTACAGCGAACATATTCGTCGTTTTCCGGATGTAGGCATCTCCCGAAAAACGCAACCTTCCTTCCAATGAGCTAAAGTCCAGCCCGAAGTTTGCGGTAGTTGCCGTTTCCCAGGTTAAACCATCAGGTATTACTGCCGGTGCAGAAGTTTGTTGATTCAATACCCCTTTAATCAAACGATCCATCCGGCTGATAGCAAAAAGCTCCTGGTACATATAGGACGAGATGTTACCATTGCCAAGAGACCCATAAGAAAACCGGAGTTTGAGGTCAGAAAATACTTTATTGCTCAATTTCCAGAAAGGCTCTTTAGACACATGCCAACCGGCAGATACCGAAGGGAAAAATCCCCATTGCTGTTTCACCGGAAACTTGGTTGATCCGTCCATACGGGCATTTATCTCTAACAGGTAGCGTTCTTTATATGCATAATTAATCCGGGAAAAACCACCGGCAATACGCCATTTTTCATAATCGCTGCTAATGGTTAACCCCGTGCCTGTTGTAAGGTTGATATTGGATACATCATCAAACATCAGTCCATTGCGTCTGCTGAAAATACTGTTATACACCGATTGCTCATAGTTATAACCCACCATTGCTTTAAAGTAATGCGATTCGTTAAATGTACGTTCATACTCACCATATATGTTGGTAGCCATATATTTTGAGCTGTAATGTTTTTCGCCATAATCGTTGGTGGAGGAGCCTAAATACGAAATCACACCAACCTGCTTGCTGTACGGCACCGGAACCCTGCGGATATCATCAGTATTATTGGTATTCCGGAAAGTGATATCTGCGTTAATCCGAAGTGCATCATTCAAAAAAGACGACGAAAATGAAGTGGTATTGCGCAGCACACGTTTATCGTAAGTGGTACCGCTTTTTCCAAACCAAAAACTTCCTACACTGTAGGCAGCAGCCATGGTGAGTGTTCCATCCGGATTAAACATGGGGCTCATTGGTTCTGCCTCATCTTCCAGATCGTACCAAATATTACCGGTGTTTCCCGAGAATGGAAAAAAGTAACTCATCCTGGAGATTTCCATATTGTTCCCCACTTTTAACCAATTGAAAATACGTGCAGAACCTTTAGCACGCAGATTATACATGGAATAATCATCACTGTTGTATCTGAAAAGCCCATCTTGTTTGTAATATCGGCCGGAAACCAGAAAGTCTGCTTTATCGGTTCCTCCCTGAATAGATATATTATGATCGTTTCCAAACGTACGATCTTTGTATAAGAGATCATACCAGTCTGTATTGCCATAATAAATGTATTTTCCATTGGGGTCTGTATCTACTTCGGGCTTTCCTGAACCGGGACGCCTGTTGCCCATTTCATTGTGCCAATCCTGGGAATAAGGTACTGCCTTATGAAAAGTGGAAGGAGTTCTCGTATAGTCGTAGTAGGCAGAGTAGGCATCCACAAACATATTTGCGTAAACGTAGGCGTCCGAAACCATGTCCGGAACAATAGTGGGAGATTTTACAGAGAAGTTGGTGCTATAGGTAACAGAAGAGCGCCCTTTGGCCGGATTTTTGGTGGTGATCAACACCACGCCAAATGCGCCCCGGGCACCATAAATCGCCGCCGATCCTGCGTCTTTCAGCACGGATACACTGGCAATATCATTGGGATTAAGCATTGCCGGATCACCTTCTACCCCGTCAATCAAAATCAGCGCACTCCCACCCTGACCAATAGAAGCCACACCACGAACCTGATAGTCTGCACTTCGCGTGGGTTTACCATCCGCCAGCGAAATATTGAGGTTAGGAATAACCCCCTGTAATCCCTGAGTTACATTGGGAATTGACCTGTTGTCCAGCACTTCGCCGCTCACTTGTTCTACCGCCCCCGTAAGATTCGATTTCTTTTGTGTTCCATAACCCACCACCACAATTTCAGTAGCAGCCACCGCCTCCACGGTCATCTCAACATTCACTGAATTTGCAGTACCCACCGCAACACTCTTTTTACTGTACCCTACGATGGTAAACTCCAGAAAATCTCCTTCGTCGGCCTCAATAGAAAATCGTCCGGCTGCATCTGTGCTGGTTCCAATACCGGTTCTCCTCACCACCACAGATACTCCTGCCAACGGTTGCCCGTCTGCGTCTTTTACCGTTCCGGTAATCGTTTTGGCGGTAACAGAAGAAATATCTTCTGTTCTGGCGTCGGCCGAATTTACGGTATTGGAAGCATCGCTTCTTTGAACGATGGTAATCGTCTTTCTTAAAATAGAATACGCCACAGGCTGCCCCCGAAAGCTCTTATTCAAAACTTCTTCCACGGTTCCATTACTCACGTGAACGCTTACCGGCTTAGTTGATTCCAACACCCGGGCATCGTAGAAAAACACGTAATCCGTCTGTTGTCGGATCTCAGCGAAAATCGTTTCGAGCCTTACGTTCGTTTTCGAAATCGTAATCCGCTGAGCAAGTCCTCCGGCGCTTGCAGTGAGGCAGCTCACAAAAAATAAAAAGGTAGTCCATCTCATAAACATCCATATTTTCATGATGGAATTCTGCCGGCAATTGGCTTTAATTTTCATAATTTCACCTCAGTTTTAGTAAAGAAATAGTTAATCTGTCACGGGTTATCAAAAGGATAGCTAAAACGATCTACAGGAAAGTGGCTGAAACACTTTCCTGCTTTTATTTCACTTATTAAAAGAACTTGATTGTTTTTTCGGGCGCTTCCATTCTCTGTTAATTTTACAACCTGATTTTTTAGTCGGGCCGGATTACCAACTCTTTTCCAATTATTTCAAAAGACACACCGTTCATTTCCAAAATTTTGAGTACTTCCGACAAACTCAACGCTCTCTCTAACTCCCCCACAAATCTTCTTTCCCGATTTTTTCCTTCGTAGATTATCGCCACATCATACCACCGGGAAATTTGTTTCAATACGCTTTGAAGACTTGCATTCTCAAATTGAAAATACCCATTCTTCCATGCCATCACCATTTCCAGGTTCACATCATTTACAACTTTAACCGTTTCACGAACGAGAGCCTGTTGCCCCGGTTTTAGCGATCCTTTTTTTGTACCATTGGTCACCCTAACTGAGCCTTCCAACAAAGTGACTTTTATATTATTGTCATCGTCTTCAAACGTGTTCACATTGAAGTGGGTACCCAGAACAACAATTTCTACCGTTCCCTTGTTCACTACAAACTGCTTCGATTTA
>JADZFY010000250.1 GCA_020854215.1 Chitinophagaceae bacterium
CCTTCCATTCCATTGATATGAATATCTCCTGTATTACAAACATTACAGTTGAGCTGGGGTTTAACCCCATTCACCATTCCGATAGCTTCAAACAGACTGGGCGTTGGATTCTTTTGAAACAGTTTTGGAGTGATCACTTCCACAGGCACCGGGCTTTGCATGCGGCTCACCTCTTTCATTGTGCCGGTCACTACAATTTCCGATAAGCCCCTTGTTAGCGGTTGCAACGTTATCACCAATCCACTATCTTCAACAGTATGCATATTCACGTCTTTTGTAAACGGAGCATAGCCTACCATAGATACCTGTAACGAAATGCGTTCAGACCGGATACCCATAATAGTAAAACACCCATCTGCACCTGTTACAGCACCCAGGGCGTTGTGCTGCACACGAACCGAGGCTCCCGATACCGGACTACCCGATGCCAACACGCTGCCGCGCAGCGAAGGATACGGCTGCGCCATCAGAACTGCAGCACAAAACGTTCCCACCGTCAAAAAAAGAAAGCTCCTCATATCCCGATATTAATTATATCATCAAAAATATACACTTAGTCTTATCTAACAAAATTATTTTATTAGATATACTCTAATCAGACAGTGGTAAGTTCTTAGATCAAACGAAAAACGGCGACCGTATCTGAGCTACCAGATACAGATCGCCGTATGAGCGTCCGCCCCTTGAAGATTTTTCTTATCGAACCACCTTAAGCATGCCGTTCATTATTCTCCAGTGTCCGGGGTAGGAACAGATAAAAGGATAGTCACCCGGGATATCCGGCACACGGAACTTCAAGCTAAACTTTTGTTCAGGATTTATAAGCGGTGTTGCAAATAACACATCAGGTATTGCCGGAATATACTGCATGCTCACGCCTTCCGGCACCTGCGCCAACTTATCGGCCGCCGCCCCTACTCTTTCTTTGCTTCCGGGTTTTAATATCAGCAGGTTGTGCTGCATAAAATCAATATTGTTAAGCACAATTTCCAGCACGGTGCCTGCTTTGGCCGTTAACAGCACCTGGTCAAATTTCATTTCATTTTGTACTGTTTTCAGTTCAATTACCTGATCGGGTTTTCCAAGATTTGCCTGAGCTGATTCCACCAACAGCGTTTCCATCCGCCCTCCGGCAACCGTGCCAATGTTTCGGGTGCTGTCATCATAATTTCCAGCCTTTTTAGCACCACTGTTCCAGTAGTCATTGGCAATCCTTATCCCGGCATCGCGCAAAGGAATGGTAAATAATCCTCTTGCTTTACCGGTAGCCACGGGCTGGTTGTCTACAAGCAATACCATTTCTCCTCCCTTCAGCAGCTTAGCCGTAACGGAAAACTTATCTTTCACACTGTCTTTTGTTTTAATAATAAAAGACTGGTTGTTTTGGTTCACCTGGAAGTTCAATTTTCCCGCATCATCCACGTACACTGCATAACCATTGGCTTTGTTACCCTGCGCCACGACTACTCCTTTCTTTTGATCTTGCAAGATTACGTTTGCTGTAAAAAACAATTCTCTTCCTGTAAGATCAGGCAGCATATCAGGACGGATATATACATTTTGCGGAAGGGCAAGCACATTCAACTTAGACCGAAACATAATACGGTGAATTAATCCGGATTTTCCCAGTTCAACCTGCGCACTGACTCCATTCGCTTTAATCGCCTTATCAAAGCCCTGGTTTTGTACACCTGATGCAATAAACAAAGCCTTTTGTATCCACGGGTCCTCTGCACTGCCTCCTTCTTTACTGGACAGTTTAAACAGTGTTTCCCCCAAGGCGTCTGACGAAGGAAGATCACAGGCTTTTAACACAGCGGCAAGAACTACCCGTAAATCTTTATCTTCAAAGAGACCGGATTTCATGATAGACTGGGATACTTCCTCCGTTGCAGGTAATACCTGAATGGCTGCCCTGCGCACCCCCGCTGCCGGATGATGCAACGCGCCGACAGCAACGCGAATGGCGTCTTTATTAGAACCATCAAACGCATGAAGTCCGTGCATGGTCCACAACGCGTGAACAGCAGGTGCATTCAATCCAATTTCATCAACCGTGGTATTCTCCACAATCTTATACAATTGATCCAGCACTTTTTTATCGCCTGCTTCTACCAGTAAACGCTGTGCTGTTGTCCGCCAAAACATGTTGGTGCTGCTCAGTGCTTCTAAAAGTTCATCCGTATCTTCTTTACTTAATGAATTAATGTTCTCCTTACTGGCTTTCTTATAGCGGATGCTATAAATTCTACCTCTTATAGAGTCTCGAATGGGATTGATATAGGCATTGCCTTTTCCGGTTTCGTAGCCCGCAGGGGTGGGGTTATGCTGGATGATAAAATTATACCAGTCGAGCATCCACACCTGTCCATCCGGGCCCACTTCAGCCTGAATGGGACCAAACCAGTCGTCGGCACTCGAAACAAAATTCCATCCGTCTTTCCCCTCTCTAAATGTAGACCCGTTAGGTTCAATGATATTACGATGAATGATTCTTCCCGTGGGTTCATTTACAAACGCAATCCGATTCCAAAATTCTTTGGGATAGTTTCGCGCTGTGTACAGGCTATGACCGGCCGCCGCGGTAAAGCCATTATGAACATCTACCTGCCGCAGATTTTTAGTTGCTACATGCATGGTATAATGACTCTCAATTTTATCTATCCCGGTTTCACCACCCTGTCCTGCCATATCAAAATAACGTTTAGGGATAGTGTACGCGGCACTGTGGGTGTTATTGGCAGTAGAAAGGAACACATCATAATCTTCTGAAAAGCCCAGCCCCCAGGTGTTGTTGGATGTATTTCCCAAAAATTCAAGTTGTTTGCCGTCTCCGCTAAACCGGTACAGCCCCTGGGAAAAACGCATCGTATCCTTGCTATCGCCAATTACACCCTTAAAGCCCGAATAACCCACAGTTCCCCAAACAGTATTATCGGGCCCGTAACGAAAATTAGAAGGACCCGCATGCGTATCGAAAGTACCCCAACCCGAAATGATTTTTTCACGCACATCCGCTTTATCATCGCCATTGGTATCTTTTAAGAACAAAAAATCGGGGGCCTGAGCTACTACAATACCACCATTAATAAAAGCGAAGCTGGTAGGGATATTCAGTTTATCAGCAAATACGGTAAACTTGTCGGCTTTGCCATCACCATCAGTGTCTTCGAGTATCTTCACCATATCCTTTCCTTCCTCCTTATTGTCGCGTACCATATTCGGATAATCCATAGTTTCCACGATCCACAAACGGCCCCGCTCATCCCAGTCCATATAGATGGGTTTATTGATATCCGGTTCGGCGGCAAAGAGTTTAATTTCAAAACCAACAGGAACCTGTATTAATTTCATAGACGCTTCAGGCGACAACGGTTCCTGGAACTGTGGCGGCGGATCACGTTTCTCGTAATTAGGCATTCGGGCGTCCGTATATTTAGGCTGTGGTGTTTGAAACTGTTCCACCAGTTGTTTTGCATGATCCCCAACAGCCCACATGATTCCGTTGTAAACTAATTTCAAAAAGCCGGGATTGTGCCATGTTTTTTCATCGTGGCCATAGGCGGTATAAAAGACCCTGCCCGCACCATAGTTCCTAACCCATGTATATGGCTCGTGATGATTGCCTTCCACCCTTTCGGTAAGCACTTCAATGTTCTTGCTGATTTTATCGTGTACATAGGTTTCATCTTCTGTCGTAAAAGCAGGTACATCCTTCATTACGGGATGATCCGGTTTTACAATTACAGCCGTAAACGAATCGTATTGATGCGTTTTAAACTGCCCGCCAATCAGCTCCACTACTTCGGGCGAATTACGAAAACACCAGGATGCACAGTGGATGGGAATAAAACCCTTACCCGCGTTTACAAAGTCCAGCAATGCTTTTTCCTGCGGTGCAGTAATACTATCATGATTAGCATACAAAAGCAAACCATCGTATAATTTAAAGTCCTCACGCAACAAGTCATCCGGAGAAGTAGTATAGGTTATGTTGATTCCCTTCTTAAAGTATTCCTGCGACAGCAATTCCGCCAGCTGCTCTGAGTCGTGGTGCTTACTATCGTGTCCCAAAAATAAAATTTCCAGTCTCCTGGGCTTATCATCCTGCTCCTTACGGCTACACGCCTGAAAGAAGATGGACATACCCGTAACAAAAATCAGGGAAATCAAAACATGCGGTTTCATTGATTCATTTTTTTAAATTGAGAACTTACTTCCATAGGTTTGATTATTGGTTAGGTAAAGTGGATCTGATCGAAACCAAGAACCTGTAAAATCGTTTCAGATTTTAGATAGCGTGAAATCCGGCAGTTTGATGATTTTGCCGCCCTGCATCGCTGATTCATGAGCCAAAATACCCACGCAGGTAATATTTGCCGATTGCGTTGCATTGGGGAATGGCGATCTTTTCTCCACCAAAGCGCTAACAAATTCGTGCACCAGATGCGGATGTGATCCACCGTGGCCCGCTCCTTGTGTAAACGACAAATGCTGATGTTCATCCGTATCGTAAACGCCCCCGGTAGTAAACCGACGGATAGACTCGGGCAACAAATGGGCATAATCGGGTGTTTCCACTTCCTGCGGAATTTCAGGTTCGGGACGTTTGGCGGTATGCACCACCAACGGGTGTCCTTCAATCAAAGGCCACTCCACTGATTTCTTTGACCCATACACTTCGAAACTTTCGCGATACTGCCTCGCCGTATCAAATAGCGACCTGTACACATACGCGCTGAGATCCGAGTTCCTGAATTTGATAAGCGCACTCTCCACTGCAAAAGGGGAATTATAAAACGATTGTAACTCTTTTCTTATGGTACCCGAACCAAAGCACGACACGTACTCCGCTTCTGACCGGGTTAAACCCAAAACGGGTCCCACACAATGGGTAGCGTAATACATTGGCGGCAATCCCGGCCAATAATTTGGCCATCCGTCCATATCCTGCTGATGGCTCGCTTTCAGGAATTGAATTTTTCCGAGTTCTCCTTTCTCATAGAGCTCTTTCATAAACAAAAACTCCCGTGCGTAAACCACGGTTTCCATCATCATATAGGTGAGCCCCGTTTCTTTCACCACCTGCACAATTTGTTCACATTCCTCCACGGTAGTTGCCATCGGCACCGTGCAGGCAACATGCTTCCCTGCCCGCAGCGCTTTCAACGACTGAGCAGCATGATCCGGAATAGGCGTATTAATATGCACCGCATCAACATTCGGGTCTTTCAGCAGTTCGTCGTAATCGGTGTACCGCTTTTCAATTCCAAAAACATCTCCGGTTTTGTTTAAACTTTCTTTGTTACGCTGGCAAATAGCATACATATTGGCGTTAGGATGCCGTTGATAAATGGGAATAAATTCGGCACCGAATCCTAACCCGATAATTGCAATATTGATTTTGGAAGTGGACATAAATTAAAAATTTTTGAATAATCAATAATAACCTTACCCGTTGAAGGCGCAGCACCCAAAACCATAGATTCACATACGTTTTCGATTGCGATGCTGCTCAATACAACCGGAAGCTAAAAAACAGGCCTACTAAATTACACGATTAGCGGGTCTGAACTTTACCGGATTATGTCTGATACCGACTATATTTTATCCAAAATTTTAAAAAATATGAAAAGTTTGGAAAATCAAAGGTTGGAAAACTGGTGCCGGTAACTTTTGGGGTTCATCTTTATGTATAACCTGAACTGCCGGTTAAAATTGGATAAAGTATTAAATCCACATTCATAACTTACCTGGCTCACTGTTTTAGTATCATCTTCAATGAGGAGTTTACAAGCATGTCTGATTCGGAGTTCACTAATAAAATCAGAAAAGGATTTACTGGTTTTCATCCGGAAATAACGACTGAAAGAAGTGGGTGTCATATTCAGCAATCCGGCCACATCATTCAGTGCTATGTGTCCGTGGAAGTGTTGGGCGGCATAGTTGTACACGAGATTGATCCGTTGGGTTTCAGATTCCTTTAGCTGGTATTTGTAATCTTCGTTATGCAGCATACGACATTCTTTCGACTGGGTGAGTACCTCCAGTATTTGCAAGAGTTGAATCAGGCGTTGTGCCCCGTGTGTGGTCAAAATCTGTTTCATCATGCCGGTAATTTGCTCAACGGTTTGTCCGTAAAATTCCAAACCGCGTTTCGCTTTTGCAAAAAGATTCCTGAGCCTTCCCATTTCTTCCTTCTCTAACAACTCACCTAAAAATCCCGCCCTGAAATAAATAACCAGCCCGTGGGTTATCCTTTTGCTGCTTTTTTCAAAATATACGCTGTCGTTTCGCCACAAATGAGGCATATTGGGCCCAAGGAAGGTAAGGTCTCCGCTATCAAATGACTTTACCGTATTGCCAATAAAACGGGTGCCTGTTCCCTTAAGCACTAAGAACAGCTGATATTCGCCATGGGCATGCCAGGTAGCGTCAAAATGTTTCTCAATGAGCTCTTTGGCAATAAACATTCTGGATTCCGGTATAGGTGAT
Source organism: Chitinophagaceae bacterium (assembly GCA_020854215.1). Lineage (GTDB taxonomy): Bacteria > Bacteroidota > Bacteroidia > Chitinophagales > Chitinophagaceae > Agriterribacter. Next base: position 6,496 of record JADZFY010000250.1, read on the forward strand.
TTTTGGAGAGCGAATTTCATTGTGGCAATTTAACACAATTGGTTTACCCGGAAAGCAACAGAATGTAACATAAGTCACGAACCATTTGAATGCATTTCACGATTTTTACATCATGAAGAAATGGATATTCGCCCATAAACTTTGGATCATCGGTGCTATGGCGGGAGGAATCGCCGGGTTTATGTACTGGAAACTCATCGGGTGCAACAGCGGCACCTGTGCGATCACCTCCAACCCGCGAAACAGCACCGTTTATTTTGCTGTAATGGGTGCATTACTTTTCAGCATGTTTAAAAAAGATACCGGAACAGTGAACTGATTTTTTTACAGGCACTTATTCTATCCGTTATGTCAAACGCCTCTTCATCAAAAAAAGTGATTTGGTTCAGCCGATTGTTGCGTTGGGCACTGGGCGTTCTTTTTATTGCTATAGGATGGATGTTTTTTGAAGACGGCGGATGGCCTGCCCTGGTTTTTGGAGCTGCGTTCTTTGTTACCGGATTTTTCAGGCCAAAGCGGTGCATTGAGGAGGGATGTGAATTGCCCGCCCGTCAATGACCAATAAATTCAAACGGGCGTGATAGCAGATACAATACTGCAATGATGAGTGAAATATACCATACCATAAAGAGATAATAAACCACTCGATTACCACAACTCATGATGCGAAAATGAAAAACAAAATATTTACTTCCATTTTGATTTTTGCTGTGTCGGCAGTTGCGTCCTGTCGTCAACCGGAAACAAAGGTTAAAAAGGAAATAAACTACCAGGCACAAGGAGACAGTATTATAAAAGCCACCTTTGACACCCTCAAAAGCGCACTCACAAAAGCTATTCAGCAAGAAGGCCTGCCTGGTGCAGTAAAATATTGTAACGAAAATGCGTTTCCCATTACCGCTGTTTGGACATCAGAAAACATCACGCTCAAAAGAGTGGCCGAAAACTACCGAAACCCAATGAATGCACCCGACAGCACCGATTCCGTACAATGGAAGATATTTACCACAGCAAAAGCGAAGGGCGATGCGCTGCAACCGTCTATTGTTGAAGCCCCAAACGTCATTCATTACTATAAGCCCATACTGCTGCAGCCCATGTGTTCGGCCTGCCATGGGAAAAAAGGCGTAGACATTTTACCTGCGGTATCTACGATTATAGATTCGTTGTATCCTAACGACAAAGCAACCGGCTTTTCAGCAGGCGATTTGAGGGGAATGTGGAGAGTTTCGTTTATTCAACGATGATATTATTAGATTCACTCCTCAGGAGCCGCCGAAATCACCCGGAAAAACTTAAATAGCCATTTTGGTATCCACATCAATTCATCTCCATCCAAAAAAGGAAATAGACAATAGTTGTGCGTTTTTGCATGAAACCATATATATATACTTCCTTTTTGGAAATGCATAACCTTCTCTTCTTATATTCAAAGTACAAAAATCAAACGTACCCCAATGGGTGTATTCCAAATTTTTGCATTGCTTTGCTTCATGTGGCAGTGGGGAAACCGCCCACTACAGGCCGACCTGGCTGGTCTCCCAACCAGCCAGTGACAATTTGGAATGCCCCCCAATACAATTTTTCCTTGTACTAACACTGACGGAATTCAGTGAATTCATTGTTTATTAAATTTAGGTTGCTATTGCTAACCACGTTTGCAGGTTGGAATTTAAACGGGACTGAAATGCTAAAAGTAATTCAAAACGTATATCCTTCATTTTTGGGGGCTATGCGCACTTCAATAATGCTTCTGAGTATCGGGTTTTGTGTTCTTAGAAGTACTGCCCAGGATATTGAACAAATTAATTTCAAAAAGCCGGTAACCTTTCATGGTAATCTAAATTTTCAATTAGAGTATTACCATGCTAAGGGGATCCCTGCCCGGCAAAAGGATTTCAGTTGGATGATCAATGGCAATCCGGTATTGACTGTACTTGGAGTTGACTTACCATTCTCCTTTGTGTTTTCTAATTTTGATAATAAATTTTACCAACCCTTCAATCAATTTGGATTGAGCCCCCGTTACAAATGGGCAACACTGCATTTGGGCTACAGGAATATTACCTACTCTCATTACACACTGGCAGGGCACAGAATGCTGGGTGCCGGATTTGAACTGAATCCGAAAAAATTCAGAATAGGTTTTATGTACGGGCAACTGAGACGTTCCACCTCTATTGACAGCACCATGAATGCCAATCCATTGGAAATAAGACCTACGCCTACTTACAAACGATTAGGCATTGCCGGTAAACTTGGATACGGAACAAATAAAAATTTCATTGACCTGGTTTATTTTAAAGGCTGGGATAAAACTTCATCGCTTGATAACAAACTGCAGGATTCCATTCAACCTGCTGAAAACACAACTGTTGGAATAAATTCAAAAGTTACTTTCCTTGAAAAATTTACCTGGTCGGTGGATGTAGGGCTGAGTGCATATACCCTGAACCGGCTGGACAGCGCAGATAGTTCGGGTTCAAAAAAGGCATGGCCTAAATCAATAATGAGTTTCCTGGCAAAAGATAAACTGAGTACGGATTATTATTTCGCCGGTGAAACGAGATTGGGATACCAGGAAAAAACCTGGGGAGCACAACTCATCTTCAAAAGAATTGACCCGGGCTACCAGTCAATGGGGGCTTATTTTTTCCAAAATGATGTTCAGGAGTACAGTTTAGCGAATAACTTTAAATTAGATAGTGGTAAGCTTACCATCAATACCAATATCGGATTTCAAACCGACAATCTGAAGAAGCAAAAAACGTCCACATCAAAAAGATTTATTGGCAGTGCCAACATCAATTACGTGCCTTCTCAAAAGTTCGGAATCAACTTCAACTACAGCAATTTCGGTATCACCAATAACCCCTTACAAACTTCGCCGGGTGATGAATTGTTCAAACAGGTAAATAACAGCTTTATGCTGATGCCCTACTGGATGTGGATGAATGATAAAACCGTAAAAAACCTGAACATTGTTGCCACTTACATGTCGTTAAGTACGCCACACAGTTATATCGGCTCCACGCCTGACATGAATTCTTATTCAATTACGACTACTTACAACCACACCTGGATACAAACGGGCATTAATGCTAATGGCTCTCTGAATTATATCAACTCAAAGACAGTTTCAGGCGATATTGGTTCATTTGGTGGAACGATCGGAGGATCCGCTTCATTGCTGGAGAGGAAATTAATGGTGAATGCTTCAGGATCCTATCTTCAAAATACATTTAAAGGAAATGACAACGGGCATACCATCAGGGCCACATTGGGTTTCACGGTCCCTGTTGGCACTCACCACAACTTTCAATTATTGGGAAACTATTTAGATAATACTTCCAAAGACATATCGGTTATCCAGAACTTTAATGAAACCAACATCCAGTTAATTTACGGATTAACTTTCTAAAACGAGGCAGTGATGAAAACATTTATCATTATACAGCAGTTTCTCAGAAAAACGCTTCTTCTGTTTGGCATTGTATTGTTTCCTGCATGGGGAATAGGCCAGAGTCTTTCATCAATGAATGTATTATTGAAGCCGCCTTATTCTTCTAACTATAGTAGCTATGAAAACCTGGCTAACCACGCAATCATAACATTAGTTGGCGGAGGCAGGGCAATGGATATTGTTTTGCATGGCCAGCTCTCTCACATGCAAGGCGACTGGATGATAAACACTCAACCCAACTATATAGGTGGTAAATTTTCACTGGGTATCAACCAAACTAAGGTTGTAATTAATGACATTCCTTCCATGCTTTTTCTGAATAGAAACAATGTAGAACACACAGGAGTTCCGGATGAAGTATGGGCTGAGATAATGAAGACGGGGCAATTGCCGGAAGGCCCATACAGGTTTTGCGTAACAGCTAACTATGTCAGCGGTTTTGCACCACCTTTACAAGTCGGCTATGCCTGTTTTGATTTTTCCATCTCGTTAGCTCAGGCACCAATGATTACATCACCGGCGGACGGCCAGGAAATCAATCCCCAAATTCCCAACACGGTCTTTTCATGGACACCACCAATCGGTAATACAGCTGGGGCCAATTTGGTATATGATTTATATGTTGTGAAAGTTCCGGCAGGCCAAAATCCGAATGACGCAATCAACGGAGCCGTCAACTACAAAGCCGGCAATCCGATTATTAAAAACAACCTGACAGGTACGCAATACGTCACACAGCCATACGATTTAAAAATTGACACCAACACACTTTATGCCGTGCAGGTGATAGCCAGGGATTTGAACAAACAGGTTGGGTTTAAAAATTTTGGTCGCAGCGAAGTGGTTACATTTACAAAAGGTAAACCGTTGAACCTTGCTGTTGTTGTTAATGCAATAAAACCGTCTGAGAAAAAACCTTCAAAGCCATCACCCGGATATACGGTCACTAATTTTGATCCTGTACCCTATAGCCAATTGAAGGGAAAACTATTTTACCGTTTTAAAGATGTGGCAAATAGCAATCCTTCAGGAAAGCTTCAGCAGAATAAGCCAGGGCAAATTAATGCCCAAGATGGGCAGGTAAAAGCAAATACAAATATTCTTACAGGAGGCAATAAAGAAAATGCAGATAATCTTGTTTACAACACAGACAATACACCCGTGGGAGATGCAAAACCACTTGCAGGTAAAAAAGTCAGCCTTGTGGTAACTTATTTATTTACGGGATCACTCAATGGTAAGGATATGAATGGAGAACCCGGTATTAGCAGTCATGCCGGCTTTGCACCGCAAGACAATGATAAAGTACTGGCTACAACTGTTACAGGATCAGATGGCAGTTTTACTTTCAACTTTGTGAATGCAGAAAAAACATTAGGACTGATTGACCCGGACTTCAAGTTTAAGCATACGGGTGAATTCGGAGATAATGCAAATGGAAAAATTTTCAAAGTGCTGCGTTTGAGAGTGGAAGATAAATATTACTGCAGCCCTGATGTGAATATTAAAATTGATCCCTGGAAAGGAATTGACCTGGGTACCATGATTGCATTTGTGAAGAGCTATACGCTAAAGTTAAATGTAGTATCTACTCCTGGCACTTTTTGGGATATGGCACAGGGACAGCGCAGCCCGTTGCCCGGTATAACAGCTACGATTGTACGAAAGAGCAAGCCATCATCTGTCCCCGTAAATGAGGGTGATGGCAAAGGAGAGGGAGCGATTGGAATTATTTCTTCGGCAGAAAGTGGAAAAGATGGCTCCATAACATTCCGCCATATGGTGCAGCATGATCTGAATAATAAAGGGGATGTGTATTATATAAAATGTACACCGGACAAGATGAAAGGTGACTTTATATTTAAAGGGCAGGAAAAAAGATTTTATCCTCTGTATGATAAGGATCTGCGAAATTTTCCATTCAATTCAACCAGTACTTACCTTCCTAAAACAAAAGGCGGACTAAATATGGAGGTGACGTATGGAGAAGATATTACCTGGAATCATGAACTGGAAATAAAAACTTATACGGATAGTGTTTTCCTTTACCCGGATAAACCACGGATAGCTGGAAAGGTGCAGGATGCTACCAATATAGAAGCCAAAGCAATGAGTGGCGTTAAGGTAGTGATGGTCAATAGCTATCAATCAATAAGTGATCCGTCTAAACTTTTTACCACGGTAAAAACAAATAGTTTGGGTCGTTATGAGTTCAATAATTTACCGGTAGAGCTTGGAGATTTTGTAGTGGGCCAGGTGTCTTCTGTTGTAGGCCCAAGCCGTACCTTGGTTGTAAAGCCGGATGGATATAAAGCTGGCTTATTGCCTGCTTCAGCTAAGGTCAGTGATTCTTTATGGAAAATAAATGATTCCATAATGATTGCACACAAACAAAAACCATTAAAACATTGCGTTGGTTGCTACCCGCCTTTGAAGTGGGGACAACAGTTATTGAACCAGGATTTCTTTCTTACTCCTGACGGCTTCCTGAGCGGTTATGTTGTGGATGAAAGTGGCAACCCGGTAAAGGCTGATATTGATGTGGATGGTTTTTCTAAAACGTCAACGAAGTTTCAGTTCACTTATGGCAATTCTGAAAAGATTACTTACAAAAAATTAACTGCAAGCCAGAAAGGTCAGCAGAATGTTTCCTTCAATGAAGGGAAACCGGCCAATAATAAAGGGCCGCAAATGTTTATGCCAACCGGAGGAAGAGAATACTTCTCCATGGATGCGCCTTCGGGAAAACGTAAGGTAACGATAACGCCTGTTGATAAAGATTACTCACTCAAGGATACGGTCTTCGTTATTCAGAAGGATAATAAAAACCCGGTTGAAATAAAATTTGTTGTTCTGAAGTCGCAAAAGAGAATTCGATTCAAAGTGGCTGAGCAA
>JADZFY010000251.1 GCA_020854215.1 Chitinophagaceae bacterium
AATTAGTTGGCATTTTCACTCACCCTGGCTAAAATTTTCAGATATTTTTTTTCATTTCGTGTCCGGATAATCCAAGTGGTAATAAATCCGAGTACAAAGCCCGAAATTACTATCAATGCAATCTTGTAATTGTCGTCCGGTATTGGAATAATGCTAATTCCACCTAAAAATATGAACGCAAAAAAAGCGATAAAAACAATCGCCATCCCCCAACTGAATGTATAAAGCAGGTAATATCCGATTTTTGATCCTTTTCTTTGTTCACTCCATACTTCCATGAAACGAATTTCTTCTTTTGATAAAGGTTTACTCACGCATCATTTCTTTTACCAGGGTGATGAAATCTTCGGTATTGGGTTTACTAAAATAATCACCATCGGTGCCGTATGCCGGACGGTGAGGCTGGGCGGTAAGCGTTCGCGGAGCAACATCCAGCCAACGATATCCACCCTGTTTTTCCATTACAATGTTAAACATATATGCCGCCGCTCCTCCGGGAAAATCTTCATCAGCAAAAATAATTCGATTAGTTTTTTTAAGCGAATCGAGGATACTGTTGTTGATATCGAAAGGTAACAGGGTTTGAACATCTATCACCTCGCAGGAGATACCCATCGCATCAAGCTGAACCGCGGCTTCAAGCGCAATACGCAAGGTGGCGCCATAGGAAACAATAGTAATGTCGGTACCTGTTTTTAATATCTCCGGAATGCCCAGGGCAACCCGGTAATGCAACAGATTGGATGGTAATCTTTCTTTCAGACGATATGCATTCAAGCACTCCACCATAACTGCCGGATCATTTACCTCAAGCAGTGAATTGTACATTCCTGCCGCCTGAACCATATTTCGGGGCACACAAATATGAAATCCGCGCAGGGCATTCACCAGCAACGCCATTGGAGATCCGCTATGCCAAATACCTTCAAGCCGGTGTCCGCGGGTTCGCACAATAATCGGGCAACTCTGCTTCCCTTTGGTACGGTAATGCAAACAACCCACATCATCACTCAACGGCTCCAGCCCGTACAACATATAATCTACATACTGAATCTCTGCTATTGGTCGTAAACCCCGCATTGCCAAACCTATCCCCTGCCCCACTATGGTAAGTTCGCGAATTCCGGTGTCAAAAATCCGCTTATCACCGTGTTTTTGCTGCAGCCCTGCAAATCCCTGGTTAACATCTCCAATTAATCCCAGGTCTTCTCCAAAGGCCAACACTTTCGGATTATGGGTAAACAACTCGTCAAAATAACGATTGAGAATTTGATAACCATTCAACACAGGTGCATTATCACTATATTCCAGTGCAGTTGGCTGCACACGCTGAAGACTCCTGGTTCCTTCATTATATAAGTGAGAACGGTACAACGCGCTTTGTTCGTTAAGTAATCTCCGGTAATAATGCTGTACGGTGTTGTTGTTACTAAAATTTGCGCCGGTTGCCAGCGCTCTTAATATATCCTTGCGGTTGGGTTCGCGATTAATCTGAAGTTCCTTAACGGCAGCCTGAATGCGCCCGGTAGTATCCTGCCCTCCGTTAATCACATCCTGTAAAACGGATAATGTTTCTGCTTTGAACGTGTTAATCGGAGCAGCATATTTTTCCCACGCCGTTTGGCGGCCTTGCTTTACCGTTGCCTTTGCCTGAATTTCAATCTCCACCAACTCTTCGTCATCCGCAAGTGCATTTGCGATGATCCATTCTTTCATTTTTTTATTACAATCCCATTCCCGCTCCCACTCCAGCCTTTCCTGCGATTTGTATCGTTCGTGGCTACCCGATGTGGAATGTCCCTGAGGTTGAGTTACTTCCTCCACATGAAAAATAGCGGGAATATGTGTGCTGCGTACTTTTTGAATACCCTGCTCAAAAATTTCACAAAGCCCGGCATAATCCCAGCACTTTACTTTATAAATATCCACCCCTGTACTGTTGCCTTTTTTTTGAAATCCTTTCAATGCCTCAGAAATAGAGCCTTTTACTATTTGCTCGCCGGAAGGAACGGAAATACCATAACCATCGTCCCAAACAAAAACCGCCAGAGGCACCTCAAGCACGGCAGCGGCGTTAATGGCTTCCCAAAAATGCCCTTCAGACGTAGAAGCATCGCCAATCGTACAAAAACACACTTCATTGCCCTGATCTGAAAGATCGGTAAACTGGTGCAGCACATCCACCTCACGAAACACTTTTGAGGCAAAAGCCAGTCCCAGGGCCCTCGGCATCTGGCCGGCCGTGGGTGCTATGCCACTGGTAATATTTTTATGGTTAACCAGGTCAAGAAATTCGCCGTCCTTATCCACAAAGGCAGAAGCAAAATGCGCATTCATCTGCCTTCCCGCACTGTGGGGTTCTTCATTCTCGTTGGGGTTAGCATATAATTGAGCAAAAAAATCTTCTATGGTAGCAGTTTCCGTAGCAAAAGCGATGGTTTGATCGCGATAATAACCTGCATAAAAATCACCCGGCTGAAAAAATTTTGCCAACGCAATCTGCGGCACCTCTTTTCCATCACCAAAAATGCCAAACTTCGCCTTGCCTGTAAGCACTTCTTTTCGCCCAAGCAGGCTTGTTTCCCTGCTTTCACACGCAAGCCGATAGTCGTTAAGCACTTCTTCACGGAAGCGATCAAAAGAAAGTTTTTCTTCAGAAAGAATTTCGTTGGGAATGATGTGCTCCATAAATACAAAAATACCCGAAAATTATTTAAATGCAGGGCTTAATTCGATGCGGGGAAAATTGGTGCATTGTGTGCTGCAGCAAATCAAATAATCCAAAAACCACTTATCTTTGCGCCACTTTTTAAAATATTAATTATGGCAACCACAGCAGATATCAGCCGGGGCATGATCCTGAAACTAGACGGCAGTTTATACAGCGTAATTGAATTTGGAGAAAACAAAACCGCAAGAGCTGCAGCCAAGGTATGGGCGAAGCTGAAAGGGGTGGAGAATAATCGCAGTATTGAGAAAACCTGGAATTCAGGCGATAACATTTTTCCGGTTAGAGTGGAAAGAAAAGACTATCAGTATTTATATAAGGACGACTCAGGATACAATTTCATGGATAATGAAACCTTTGAGCAAATTGTGGTTGCGGAAACGCTTATTGATGCTCCCCAGTTCCTAAAGGAAGCGCAGGAGGTGTCGGTTCTCATTAACACCGAAACAGAGTTACCCATGAGCGTTGAGTTGCCCGATAAAATTGTAGTACAGGTTACTTATAGCGAACCAGGCGTGAAAGGTGACACTGCAACGCGCACCTTAAAAGCTGCAACTATCGAAACGGGTGCTACTGTAATGGTGCCATTATTTGTTGAAGAAGGTGAACTCATTCGGGTAAATACCAAAAACGGAGAATATGTAGAAAGGGTAAAAAACTGATTTTTAGTTATATTTATACTGAATAACTATCTTAGTCGTCGGTTTCAAAATAATTGACGGTTTAAAAAATAAATTTACCCACATGGATTTTAAACAAATTCAGGAACTGATAAAGATCATCAACAAGTCCAACATTGGAGAAATAAGCATAGAAGAGAAAGATTTTAAAGTAACAATACGGCAAAAGGAAGAGCATATTACACAACTTGTTTCATCTGCACCGGTTCCTTCACAACCCCAAACATTAGTTGCCTCGGCTCCTTCTGCCAGCCAGGCGACGGATAAACCCAAGGCTGCATCTGAACCCAAAGCAGATAATTTGGTTACGATAAAAAGTCCAATGATTGGTACATTTTATCGTCGCTCATCACCGGACAAACCCTTATTAGTTGAAGTGGGAGACGAAGTAAGTCCGGGAAAAGTAGTATGTATCATCGAAGCCATGAAACTATTTAATGAAATTGAAAGCGAAGTGAGTGGGAAAATAGTAAAGATATTGGTTGATGATGCCAGTCCGGTAGAATATGACCAGCCATTGTTTTTGGTAGAACCCAATTAATTAATGTGACAAAGTGAAAATTGAGGCAAATTTTATGGGTTGCCAGTATTTTTAGTATTCCCGTATTTTCACTTTTCCCACATCTTACCACATAATCATTCTATGTTCAAAAAAATACTAATTGCCAATAGGGGTGAAATTGCGTTGCGTGTTATACGCACTTGCCGGGAAATGGGTATTAAGACCGTGGCGGTTTACTCAACTGCTGATAAAGACAGCCTGCATGTGAAATTTGCAGATGAAGCAGTTTGCCTGGGGCGTCCTCAAAGTGCTGATTCTTATCTCAATATTCCCCACCTTATGGCAGCCGTGGAAATCACCAATTCCGATGCGATTCATCCGGGATATGGCTTCCTGGCCGAAAATGCGCGGTTTGCCCAAATATGCTGTGAGCATGGAATTAAGTTTATTGGACCCACACCCAATATGATTACCGCCATGGGCGATAAAATCACTGCGAAGGAAACCATGATTAAGGCTGGCGTACCGGTTGTACCCGGTGGCGAGGGGTTATTGGAAAGTATGGATGAGGCAAAAGGATTGGCAAAAGAGATTGGGTATCCGGTAATCCTGAAAGCAACGGCAGGAGGAGGTGGCAAAGGCATGCGCGTGGTATGGGAAGAGGCGGAATTAGAACGCGCTTACAATACCGCAAAAGCGGAGGCCGGCGCTTCATTCAAAAATGACGGGATATACATGGAGAAATTTGTGGAAGAACCCCGCCATATTGAAATACAAATAGCCGGCGACCGTTATGGAAAAGTATGCCACATGAGCGAAAGAGATTGCTCTATTCAGCGACGCCATCAAAAACTGGTAGAAGAATCTCCCTCGCCGTTTATGACCACCGAGTTGCGTGAAAAAATGGGTGAAGCGGCAGTAAAAGCGGCTTCTGCAATTAACTACGAAAGTGTGGGTACAATTGAATTCCTTGTGGACAAACACAGGAATTTCTATTTTATGGAGATGAATACCCGTATTCAGGTGGAACACTGTGTAACGGAAGAGGTAACCAATTTTGATTTGGTTAAAGAGCAAATAAAAATTGCTTCGGGCGAATCTATTTCCGGCAGAAATTATTATCCGGAAATGCATGCCATTGAATGCCGGATCAATGCAGAAGATCCTTACAATGATTTTCGGCCTTCTCCGGGAAAGATTACTGTATTACATCAGCCCGGAGGACATGGTGTGCGTATTGATTCCCATACCTACGCCGGATACGTTATTCCGCCGTATTATG
>JADZFY010000252.1 GCA_020854215.1 Chitinophagaceae bacterium
CAGCATTCATATACCGGATCGTGCTCAAAAAACAATACAAAGTTATTTTGCAGTGCCTCCTGCAGAAAGGCCTTTTTTTCGTGGAGGGTAATGAGGGGCGACATATCGTAAGCCATTACATAGGGAATAGGAATATGCCCAACAGAGGGCAGCAGGTCGGCTACGTACACCACGGTCTTGCCACGGTAATTATTGATCTGCGGCAACATCATGGCATGCGTATGCCCGTTTACGAAACGTATGGTAACATGGTCGGTAAAGGCAATGTCTTCTTTAACGGTAATAAATTTCAGTTTGCCACTGTCCTGTATGGGTTGAATATTTTCTTTCAGAAAAGAGGCTTTTTCGCGGTCGTTGGGTTTGGTTGCCCACTGCCAGTGTTGCTCATTACTCCAATAGGTAGCATTTTTAAAGGCCGGCGCCATTTTATTCTTTTCAATTACAATTGCGCCACCCACATGGTCAAAATGTAAATGGGTAAGCAATACATCGGTAATATCGTTACGGTGAAAACCGTGGGCTGCAAGTGATCTGTCCAACGTATCCTCGCCGTGCAAATAATAATGGTTGAAAAATTTTGTATCCTGCTTGTTGCCAATTCCGGTGTCAATCAGGATTAGGCGGTTGCCTTCCTCAATGAGCATGGAGCGCATAGCCCAGGTACAGAGATTGTTTTCATCGGCGGGATTTAATTTATTCCACATACTTTTTGGTACTACCCCAAACATAGCGCCGCCATCTAATTTAAAATACCCGGTGTTAATGGAGTATAGTTTCATATCACAACGTTAAACCTTTTTTTGAAATACGAATGTATATGCTTTTTTGCACCTGCGCTTTTTGGAATTTTCCGGTATGTAATTCAAATGTTTACTGGCGAACAGCGGCGTCGGCTGAAAATATACTACTGCTCTGGTGTGCAGAGGCGGAGCAATGGGTAAAGGGAGCGATCTATGGAACCAGTGCTGTTTTCATTCACAAAAATGACCTGCAAAAAAATCATTTTTGTTTTTTGCCGCAGGCAGTCAATCTTTTTGTAATTTCCTTTTTTGGTATTCGCTGATGGTAAATGCAATTGATAGCAGATCAAACATTTTACAGTATTAGGAATAAAACAACCAATCGAACAACATGAAAACCAGGGTACGGATACAACTGTCGTTAATGATGTTTCTCGAGTTTTTTATTTGGGGAGCCTGGTACAGTGCCATTGCGGTTTACATGTCGTCTAACGGGATGAAGAGTTTAACCCATTGGCCCTTTACCATGAACGCCATTGCTGCTATTATTGCACCGTTTTTTGTGGGACTGATTGCCGACCGTTATTTCGCCACCCAAAAGGTATTGGGTACACTTCATATACTGGGTGCTGTTTTCATGTTTATTGCTCCTTCACTTACGGGTAATGCGGTGCTGTTTATTTTGTGTTTGCTGGCGTACAATATTTGTTATATGCCCACCATGAGCCTGGCAAATACATTGGCTTTTCACCAGATGACGCAGCAGGAGAAACAATTTCCGGCTATACGGGTATTTGGTACCATCGGTTGGATCATTGCCGGACTAACGATAAGTTTTGTGTTGGTGCTTTTTGTTCAAAAAGACGTTCAGCCGGAAGCCACCGCTCTTCCCTTGTACCTAACCGCGGGAGCCAGCCTCCTGCTGGGGTTATATAGCTTTTCTCTACCTCATACCCCGCCACCGGCTGCGGGTAAAAAAGTAAGTGTGCGAACCATTATGGGTGTAGATGCGTTCAGGAGATTAGGCAGCCGATCGTTTTATGTGTTTCTGGCCAGTTCAATGCTCATTTGTATTCCATTGGCAGTATATTATAACTATACCCAACTCTTTCTAGAAAATTCGGAGTTTACCAATATCGCAGCTACCCAAACCATCGGGCAGGCATCAGAAATGATTTTTATGCTTTTGATGCCATTGTTCTTCAGAAGGCTTGGCGTAAAGTGGATGTTGGCTGTGGGAATGCTGGCCTGGGTAATTCGGTATAGTTTGTTTGCAGCGGCTGCGCCGGATACCATAACCTGGATGATTTTGGCAGGCATCGCGCTTCACGGTATTTGCTATGATTTCTTTTTTGTTACAGGACAAATTTATATGGACAAAAAAGCCAGTCTTGAAATTCGCGGACAAGCCCAGGGACTGATGATTTTAGTGACTTACGGTGTTGGTATGCTGATAGGCGCCCAAATTGCCGGCGAACTGTACAACAGTTTTCTTAAAGACGGTGGTGAACTTTCGTTGGCGCAGTGGCAGCATTTTTGGTGGGTACCGGCCTGTTTTGCGGGAGGTGTACTGTTGTTTTTTACTTTAGCCTTTAATGAAAAAATAAAATAAAAATTATTATGCAGAAAATTGCAATGCTCGGCTCCGGTTTTATTGGCAGATTTTATGCAGATTCTCTTCAGGGGTATCGTAACAAAGATAAAATAGTGAGTATTTACTCCCGTCGTGAGGAGAGCGCTAAAAAATTTGCAGAGGATTATGCCGTAGATTTCTGGACCACCGATATGGAAGTAGCAATTGCCCGTCCTGAAGTGGATGTGGTATGCATCTCTCTTCCCAATCACTTGCACGAAGCAGCGGTAATGTTATGCTGCAAACACAAAAAAGCGGTGATCACCACCAAGCCACTGGGCAGAAATGCCACAGAGGCCAAACGCATGCTGGAAGCCGTTGAGCAGGCCGGCATATTCAATGGTTATCTCGAAGACCTCGTATATACGCCCAAGTTTATTAAAGCGCACGAGAGCGTGAAGAACGGTGCATTGGGCCGAATACTCTGGGCAAAATCACGCGAAACACATCCTGGTCCGCACAGCGACTGGTTCTGGGATATTGAACAGGCAGGTGGCGGCTGTATTCTTGACCTGGGTTGCCATTGCGTGGAAATTACCCGCAGCTATATCGGTAAAGATATTCGTCCGGTGGAAGTAATGTGTTGGGCAGATACGCAGGTTAAACCCATTGATGCCGAAGATCACAGCATTGGCCTGGTGAAATATGAAAACGGAGCTATTGGTCAGTTTGAAGTAAGCTGGACTTTTCGTGGCGGACTCGACCTGCGCGATGAAGTTATGGGCACCGAAGGTACGATATGGACGAACAGCTTTTTGCGTACGGGTTTTGAAATGTTTACCACCGGCAAAGGAGCCGATTATGTGGCGGAAAAAGCGGAAAGCAATAGCGGTTGGTTGTTTCCTGTGGGGGATGAACTGAATGAACTGGGGTATAACCACATGTTTATGGATATGTTCAATTCACTGGAACAGGGCAAAGCACCTAAAGAAACCTTTTATGACGGCTATGTGGTGAATTGCATATTAGATGCCGCTTATCGCTCTGCAAAAAGCAAAAGCTGGGAGCCGGTTCAGTTGGATATCTGGCGCGGGAAAACCGGCGTAAGCAAAGACAGTCATCTCACAGCCTACGATAAAGATCATTACCTGGTTAAGGAAGAAGTAACCCACTATGGTGCAAAAAAATTAATCCTCAAGGAAAAGGCAACCGGAAAAATTATAGAAAGGATTTTAAATTAACGGGGTTTAGTCAAAAAAAGTAACAAAGCCGGTTCCATAACTTCGGTTACGGGTAAACGTATGCACGTTCACAAATGAGAAAATAGAAATATTTCATGCGGGTCATCGTATTAACAATAACGCTGCTGCTGTTTTTCGCTTGTGTATTTGGACAGTCCGAAGAGTCGAAGCTTAAAATATCGCATCTCACAGGCAACTTTTATATTTATACCACTTACAATACCTACGAAGGAAATCGAATACCGGCAAACGGAATGTATCTTGTTTCGGGTAACGGAGTGGTGTTGTTTGATACGCCGTGGGATACAACGCAGTTTCAACCCTTATTAGACAGCATACAGTTCAAACATCACGAGTCGGTGACCATGTGTATTGCAACCCATTGGCATAGCGATCGAACGGAAGGTCTTGAATATTACAAACAGCAGGGAATTAAAACCTACACAACAGCACTTACTGATGAATGGAGTGCGAAGAATAATAAAAAACGAGCCGAATACCTGATTGAAAATGACACTATTTTTAAAGCGGGGCAATATATTTTTGAAACCTATTATCCGGGGAAAGGACATACGGCAGACAATATTGTTCTTTGGTTTCCCAAAGAAAAGATCCTTTATGGTGGTTGTTTGATAAAAGGTGCAGACGCCAAAAATTTAGGTTATTTGGGAGATGGAAGTCTTACGGAATATTATTCGACCCTTAAAAAAGTGGAAAGAAAGTATCCCGATCCAAAATTTATCATCGTTTCCCACAGCGGCTGGAATAATATCAACTCGTTAAAACATTCCATTAAACTGGCAAGAAAATTAAAAAAGGAGAATAACGGATAACCCTACCCTGGAAATCACGGCAGCGAACTTTCTTTTTTTATTATCTCC
This sequence comes from Chitinophagaceae bacterium, assembly GCA_020854215.1. Classification (GTDB taxonomy): domain Bacteria; phylum Bacteroidota; class Bacteroidia; order Chitinophagales; family Chitinophagaceae; genus Agriterribacter. The sequence continues at coordinate 4,436 of JADZFY010000252.1, forward strand.
CTTTTGCCCGCGATGCCCCCTTTTGCCATTTTCGTTCCCGGTAAAACCCGGGTGCCAGAACGGATAATGCTGCTATAAAACTTAACTTAGCAACCAACAAAACATTAAATATTTAAGACCGAGTAATGGCAAAAAAAGTGAAAGAAACCGGAGAACCTGCCCGGCCAAACAAAACCAAAGCTGAGGCAGGCGGGGAACCTCTTGAGAAAAAACTCTGGAAAGCGGCTGACAAGCTCCGAAAAAACATGGATGCAGCCGAATATAAGCATGTAGTTTTAGGACTGATTTTCCTGAAATACATCTCTGATGCATTTGAAGAATTGTACAGCAAACTGAAAGAAGGCAAGGGCGACTATGAAGGCGCCGACTCCGAAGACAAGAATGAGTATGTAGCAGAGAAAGTGTTTTATGTGCCAACTGCTGCACGGTGGACATGGCTGCAAGGCAGAGCCAAATTGCCAACCATTGGCAAAGACATTGACGAAGCAATGGACGCCATTGAAAAAGACAATCCTTCGTTGAAAGGCGTATTACCAAAAGTTTTTGCGCAGGAAAAATTAGACAAAGGGAGTTTGGGCGGACTGGTGGACTTGGTGAGCACTGCTACTTTAGGAACAAAAGAAGCCCAAAGCAAAGATATTTTGGGCAGAGTGTTTGAATATTTCCTAGGCGAATTTGCCTTAGCAGAAGGGAAAAAAGGTGGACAGTTCTATACGCCTGAAAGTGTGGTAAAACTATTGGTTGAAATGCTTGAGCCTTACGAAGGCAGAGTTTTTGACCCATGTTGTGGAAGCGGTGGTATGTTTGTGCAGAGCGAGAAATTTATTAAAGCACACCAAGACCATTACAACCCGCCTGCCGGACGGGCAGGAAAGAATGGCAAGAAAGTCTCACCCTCTGGTGGAGGTTGGGTGGGGGTTGATAGTATTTCAATTTACGGACAAGAAAGCAACCAAACCACCTGGCGATTAGCCAAAATGAACCTTGCAATACGAGGCATTGACAGTAGCAATGTGAAATGGAATAACGAAGGCAGTTTTTTAAATGATGCACATAAAGACCTGAAAGCGGATTTTATTATTGCCAATCCACCGTTTAACGACAGCGATTGGAGTGGTGAACTGTTACAAAAAGATGCTCGTTGGCAATACGGTACACCACCCACAGGCAATGCCAACTACGGCTGGATTCAACATTTCCTTTACCACCTTGCACCCAATGGCAGTGCCGGTTTTGTATTGAGTAAAGGCTCACTCACCAGCAATACCGGTGGCGAAGGCGATATACGCAAAGCTTTGATAGAAGCCGATTTGGTGGACTGCATTGTAAACCTGCCTGCCAAACTATTTTTGAATACACAAATACCCGCTTGCTTGTGGTTTTTGAAACGCAACAAAGAAAACAAAAAGAAAACCCTGTTTATTGATGCCCGCAACTTAGGGACACTCATCAACCGAAGAACCCGTGTACTTACCGATGCCGACATACAGCAAATTGCCCAAACTTACCACAACTGGAAAATGTCTGAATCAGGATTAGCTGGATTAAAGGATTATCAGGATGTGGCAGGTTTTTGTAAAAGCGTGCCCACAGCCGAAATTGCCGCACTCAATTATGTGGTAACACCCGGCAGATATGTAGGGCTGCCCGATGAAGAAGACGATTTCAATTTTGCCGAACGCTTTGCTGCTTTGAAAAACGAATTTGAAAAACAGGTTGCGGAAGAAGAAGAACTGAATAAGCGGATACAAAATAGTTTGAGTAAAATTAAATGATAATTCTTGTGGGACATTTTGTGACTCGTGTGACCGTCACACAAGTCCCACCAGTCACAAGAAACAGAACCAATGGAAGAAAAGAAAAATAATAAAGAAGGTTTTATTCCACAGCATGGCGGTTACAAAAACCTGATAACCTACCAGAAAGCAGAAATAATTTATGATGCCACCATGTATTTTACCAAAAGGTTTTTCAGGAAGTATGACCGCACCATTGATCAAATGGTGCAGGCAGCAAGAAGCGGAAAACAAAACATTGTTGAAGCAAGTATGGCATCAGGCACTTCTAAGGAAACCGAGATAAAACTTACCAATGTTGCACGGGCTTCGTTAGAAGAATTGTTGATTGACTACAAAGATTTTTTGAGAACAAATAAACTTCCTATCTGGGATAAAAATCACCGGCTTGCCTTGCGGTTTAGAGAGATTAACCGCACACCCAATGCCACTTATGAAACTTACCAGAAAGCTATAGAACATGAAGATGCTGAAATTTGTGCCAACTCCGTGGTTTGTTTAATAAATATTGTGAGTTATCTGTTGAGCCAGCAAATAAAATCTTTAGAGAAAGCATTTTTGGCAGAAGGCGGATTAAGAGAAAGAATGTTTAAGGCAAGAATTGAGAAAAGAAAAAACGAAAGATAAAAATCATGTTCAAGACAATTAAAATGGAAGCAGTAATATGAAAGAGTGGAAGGAATATAAATTTTCAGATGTGCTAATTGATGAGAGCATTTCATATGGTATTGTTCAGCCTGGTTTCCACAAAGCCAATGGGATTCCTATTGTTAGGGTCAACAACATTAAGAACGGCTACATTTCAACTGATGAAGTTTTAAGAGTTGATGAATCAGTTGAAAGCAAGTATCAAAGAACAAGATTGGGTGGAGGCGAATTACTAATTACAGTTGTTGGAAGTGTTGGAGAATGTGCAATTGTTCCAAGTAGTTTAAAAGGTTGGAATGTTGCAAGGGCAGTAAGTGTTGCAAGAATCAAAAGCAGCTTTGATACAAGATTTATTAAATATTGCTTTAGGTTGGATGGCGTTACTCATCAATTGTATGGTAACACAAATGATACAGTTCAACCTACATTGAATTTATCTTTGTTAAAAGGGATTGTTTTAAACCTCCCACCCCTTCCGACCCAAACCGCCATAGCCGAAATCCTCAGCAGCTTAGACGATAAAATAGACCTGCTGCACCGCCAAAACAAAACCTTAGAGCAATTGGCAGAAACGCTGTTTAGAAATGAAAGTGAAAAGTGGAAAGTGAAAAGTGAAAAGTTGATTTCGTTTGGCGAATTGATAAAACCCAAACGAGGAAAAAACATTACAAAGGAAAATGCTATTGAAGGCGAATTCCCTGTTGTTGCTGGCGGATTAGAACCGTCTTGTTATCATAATGAATCAAACACATTAGACACAGTAATAACAATAAGTTCATCAGGTGCAAATGCAGGATTTGTAAGATTGTACCAAACGCCTGTTTGGGCATCTGATTGTTCATACATTGATAAAACAGCTACGCCTTATGTGTATTTCAGTTATGTTTTTTTAAAAATCAATCAGCAACTTTTATTTGATAAGCAAGAAGGAAGCGCACAACCACACGTTTACCCGAGTCATGTTATGGAATTAGAAATTTCGGATTTCCCTAAAAATCTAATTGCAGAATTTGAAGAGCAGGTTTCCCCCTTCTTTGAAAAAATAAAATCTAACAGTCGGCAAATCCGCACCCTCACCCAACTGCGAGATACGCTGCTGCCAAAGCTGATGAGTGGGGAAATACAGGTAAGTGAAAAATGAATAATGA
>JADZFY010000253.1 GCA_020854215.1 Chitinophagaceae bacterium
ATGTATTCCGGAAGAATCGAAGGCGTTGGCCCCCGTTACTGCCCAAGCATCGAAGACAAAGTAAACCGTTTTGCCGACAAAGAACGTCACCAGATCTTTGTAGAACCAGAGGGATGGAACACTATAGAAATTTACGTCAATGGATTTTCCACTTCACTCCCTGAAGAAGTACAATACGCTGCCATCCAAAAAATACCGGGTTTTGAAAATGCAAAACTTTTTCGTCCCGGTTATGCAATTGAATACGACTATTTTCCACCAACTCAATTGCATCATTCCCTGGAAACAAAACTGGTTAAAAACCTGTTTTTTGCCGGTCAAATAAACGGAACCACCGGTTATGAAGAAGCGGCCTGCCAGGGAATAATCGCCGGAATAAACGCTCATCTCGCAACCCAACAAAAGGAATCCTTTATTTTAAAACGAAGTGATGCCTATATTGGTGTTCTCATTGATGACCTCATCAGCAAAGGAACTGAAGAACCCTACCGCATGTTCACCAGTCGCGCTGAATTTCGAACCCTTTTGAGGCAGGATAACGCCGACATACGATTAACTGAAAAATCTTTTTCCATAGGTCTCGCGTCTCAACAACGAATGGATATCCTGACGAAAAAACAAAATCAGGTAAATAATATTAAAAATATTCTTAATTTATTTAGTATTGAACCCTCCGAATCAAACCCCTATTTAAACACGATCGCCAGTACCCCGTTGGTTCAAAAACAAAAAGCAGCACAATTACTCCTCCGTCCCGGTATCAATTTACCCGATATGAGTGCAGCAATACCAAAAATTGGTGCAGCCCTGGCTCAACACAATTCCGAAGAAATTGAACAAGCGGAGATACAAATAAAATATGACGTATATATCCAAAAAGAAAAAGAGCTGGTTACTAAAATGAGCAAACTGGAAGACCTCCTTATCCCTGATAATTTTAATTACGCAAATCTTTCCGCCCTCTCCATGGAAGCACGACAGAAGTTTCAGACTGTAAAACCAAAAACCCTCGGTCAGGCATCGCGAATTTCAGGCGTAAATCCGAGCGATGTACAAATTCTGATGGTTTATATGGGAAGATAAAAAGAACGCCTTAAAATGCCTCTACAACCCTAATGACGCACTTAATTCCAGCATCCTCCTGATAGGTTTCAATGCTTCCACCCTTAACTTCTCGGCCATTGTCAATTCAGGCGCTTCGTACTCCATGCATAAATAAAGCTTTTCAAGCGTATTGAGTTTCATGTGTGGGCAATCATTACAGGCACAACTATTATCCGGAGGTGCAGGAATAAACAACTTCTCAGGAGAATTCTTCTGCATCTGATGCAGTATCCCCGTTTCTGTTGCCACAATAAACTCCTTCGCATCGTCCTTTTGGGAAAACTTAAGCAATTGCGTGGTTGACCCAATAAAATCAGCTAATTGTAGTACCACTTCCTCACATTCCGGATGTGCTATAATCTTAGCATCCGGATGCCTCACCTTCAATTTCGTAATTCTCTCCCTGCTAAATATTTCATGTACCATACAGGCTCCGTTCCACAGCACCATATCCCGCCCACTCATTTTGTTTATATAAGCACCCAGGTTTCTATCAGGCGCGAAAATAATCTTCTGCTCCTTAGGAAGGCTTTCAACAATCTGCCGTGCATTGGAGGATGTACAAATAATATCGCTCAGCGCTTTTATCCCGGCAGAACAGTTAATATAGGAAATCACAATATGCCCCGGGTGCTCGTCTTTAAATTTTTTAAATAAATCGGGTGGCGCCGAATCAGATAAAGAACACCCTGCCTTCAAATCCGGCAACACCACCTTCTTATCAGGATTCAAAATTTTAGCCGTTTCGGCCATAAAGTGAACACCCGCAAACACAATCATATCAGCCGTTGTTTTCTCCGCCTGTTGGGCAAGGCCCAAACTGTCCCCTATATAATCCGCCACATCCTGTATCTCCGACTCCTGATAATAATGCGCAAGAATCACGGCGTTCTTTTCCTTTTTCAACCTTTCTATCTCCTTATGCAAATCCAGTTTCGGATCTATATCAACATCCAAAAAACCAACCCTCTCCACATTTTTTCTCGCTTCCGCTATGTTAATTACTGCCATAGTATTTTATAATAATTAATTATTTATTTAATAGCCCTATTACTATTAGGCCTGTGAATATGGGGAAATTTCAAACAGATGAGTTCTTGTCAAAGTTAAAACTTATAGTTTATTCACGTTCATTCACAAAGTATCAACAGGATCAAAATTAGAAGGTATTAGAGTTTTCGCAGTTTATTCACACTGTTGAATGTAATTGTATGAGGAAAAAGAAACAGCAAATGTTTTTTGAAACCGCTGTGTATAAACTGTTGCGAACTAAAATAGAATCGTATATTTCGCAGTAAGAAGAAATTTAGGAATAACTCCAAAAAAAAATATTACCCTTCGGGTCACACCAAAAATTATGGAAAAGGGCAGTTTTCAACATCCGTATTATCCTATTCACAACGATATGTGGATTGTAAAAAACGACACTAACTTCCAGTTTATTGTTTTGATTAAAGAAAATGATATCCACAAGAAAAAAGCTGTGTGCTGCTGCTTTTCCCCTGTTTTCCACAATTTGTTGATAAACGTATATTCCCCTATTTTTGCCGTCCATTAAAAATACACTCAATATTATATGTCTATTATTCAGACGATTCGCGACAAGGCCGCAGTTTTTGTGTTTGGGATCATCGGTGTCAGCTTGATTGCTTTCATCGTCCAGGATGCATTTGTTGGAAAAGGCAGCCAGGCATTTTCCGCACCCTCTTCCACAATAGGAAAAGTTGACGGCATTAAAATTGCCAGAGACGAATATGATGAAAGAACCCGCGCGATGGAGGCACAGTACCAGGCGCAGGGCTATAGGGTTGACGAATCCATGCGTCAGGAAATTCAAAACCAGATATGGAATGGTTTGGTAAGCAAGGAACTGCTGAATGCTGAAGCAGCGAAACTGGGAATTGATTTTACTTCTAAAGAATTTACGGATTTGTTGTTTAGCGAGGATGCTCCGCAAGAATTTAAACAGCAGTTTACCGATCCCAAAACAGGTATCTATAATATTGAAGCCGCGCGCAATGCATTCAAGACGCTGCAGAAAAGTAAAGATGCCCTTCAGTTGCAACAGGTAAATGACCAGCTTATTGATCCAATAGTGTTAAGTCAGGTGCAAAAAAAGATGATGGCTATTTATACTAATGGTACTTATATTCCTAAATGGCTGGTTGAAAAACAAAATGCCGAAAATGCGCAGGTTTCGGATATCTCTTATGTTGCATTACTGTATTCAGGTATTGCCGATTCAACCATAAAAGTATCGGATGCTGAAATCAACGATTATATCCAGAAACATCAGAACGATTTTAAGCAGGAGCAGAGTCGCAGTATTGCTTATGTATTATTCAATGCAGCAGCCAATCACTCCGACAGTATGAATTTGTGGAACAAAATGGAAGAATTGAAAAAACCATTTGCTGAGGCCGAAGACCCTGGTGTTTTTGTAACCCGGCAGGGCACCAAATCGCCATTCTTTGATGGGTATATGAACAAGAGTCGGATACAGATACCTGTAAAAGATTCGCTGTTTCAACTTGCCCCGGGGCAGGTTTTTGGACCCTATTATGACGGAAAGAATGTAGTTATTGCCCGAATGATCGGGTCGAAAATACTGCCGGATTCCGTAAAGGCACGGCATATATTGATCGCTTCGCTTGATCCTCAAACCGGCCAACAAACTTTGGCCGACTCGGTTGCTAAAAACAGGGCAGACAGCATTCAACGTGCCATTGCCGGAGGCGCTTCTTTTGAAATGATGGTTTCACAGTATTCGGATGATCAGGGTTCAAAAGCGACATTGGGAGAATTAGGTTATTTTGCAAATGGTCAAATGGTAAAAGCATTTAACGATTTCTGCTTTGAAGGAAAGGTGGGAGATAAAGGTGTTGTGAAAACTGAATACGGCTATCATTATATTGAAGTTGAAGACCAAAAGAATTTCGAACAATCATATAAAATAGCATACTTGTCGAAGCCAATTGAGCCGAGTGTTGAAACAGATCGTGTTGCTTCTGGCGCGGCTACTCAATTTGCCTCACAAAGCCGCACCGCTAAATCCTTTGATGAAACTATTCAAAAGGAGAAATTAAATAAGCGGATCGCAGAGAATATTAAAGAGATGGACTATCAGATTATGGGTATAGGAACTTCCCGCTCTTTCATAAAATGGATTTACAGTAACGACCCCGGAACGGTATCGGAGCCGGTTTCTGTGGGCGACCAGTATGTAGTAGCGCTGATTACGGGCGAAAAAACAGAGGGACTGCAAAATGCTGCAGCAGCACGAATCATGGTGGAGCCCGTTTTGCGCAACAAAAAGAAAGCCGCAGAACTTGTTAAGAAGTTCGGAACCTATGCCACCATTGAGGACGCAGCAAAAAATTCAGGACAACAGGTACAGCAATCAGATAGTATTCGTTTCGCGGATAACTTTAAGCCCGGATTTGGAAATGAGCTCATTGTTATTGGAGCAGCGCTCGATAAAAATTATCAGCAAAAGCCTTCCCAGCCGCTCACAGGAAATACAGGGGTATACGTAGTGAAGGTAAAAAATATTGGCGCATTGCCTAACGACGCGGCAAACGTAGAAGAACAGCGGAAAGCACTGCTGATGCAATTGCAACAAACCATGAACTACTCGGTGATGCAGGCTTTGCGTGATGCAGCTACCATTAAAGACGGAAGGCTGAAAGCAGGATACTAATCCCGACCGTTATATTAAAGAATTCGGAGAAATCGCCGGTATTGGTCCGGCGATTTTTATTTTGGATAACTTTGCAACTATGAGCGATCTTATCATCAACAAAGTAGCCCAAAGTGGTATTGTAACTATTGATCTGGAAACATTCTATCCTAAAGAAGAAATTGTAGTATTTGATATAAAAGAATTCCTGTTTAAAGGGTTGATACTAAAAGAAAAAGAATTTAGAGAAGCACTCCGGCAAACCCATTGGGAACAATACCGCAGAAAATATATTGCTTTAACGAATACTGCGGATGCTATTATTCCGATGTGGGCATACATGCTCATTGCTTCGTATCTGCAGCCGTTAGCAAAAGGATTGGTATTTGGATCGGAAAAAGAGTTGCAGCAAACAATGTTGCTTCAAAATATTGCTGCAATTAACGCTGCTGAGTATGCAAATAAGCGCATCGTAATTAAAGGCTGCGGTGACGTGGTTTTACCGGAAGCAGCCTACGTACTTATTACACAAAAGTTACGTCCTGTAGTCAAAAGCCTGATGTATGGAGAGCCCTGTAGTACGGTTCCCGTTTATAAGGCAGTAAATACAAACGCGCAGTAATCAGGTGGGTACATCCAAACCTATTCCTTTTTTAAGGCACTCATGTAGGCAACAACGTTAGCCAACTCCTTTGCCCCCATACCTTGTCCTAATCCGTCCGGCATCAGAGATCTGTCCGATTTTGTTTTAGAAACGATATCCGACTTTCTGTATTTTTCTACAATTCCTCCAATCATTTTTATACTAATGTCATCTTCTGTCTGGCTGGCGATATAGCCCATTACGGTAGCCCCCGTTTTAAGCTTAAACACGTACCCCTCATATCCAAAACTTATTCCGGCAGACGGTTCAAGAATAGCGCTGTATAGTGCCTCCGCGGACAATTTTGAACCGATTTCGGAAAGGTCCGGTCCAAAAGCGATACCCTGATTGCGTACCTGGTGACAGGCAGCACAATAGGTAGTGAAGGTTACTGCCCCTGAGTCTGCATTACCCTGCACACGCAGCATGTCGCTCAACGGCGGAAGAGTATGGGTAGTAATTTGTATAGCAAGATATTTTGCCGCTTCCTCCTTGATATCATTGCGGTGCGTTTTTGAAAAGAGGTCGGTTGCTGTAGGCTCAAGGTCTTTAGGGAGCTTTTTGTTTTTAACGAGTTCCAGTAAAGCGGTTTCTCCTGTTCTTCCGGAAGCAAGTGCTTTTATGGCTTCAATGCGCATTTCTTGCGCATGTTTCAAGTTTGTAGCCCATTGCAGTAAGTATTTTCTCGAAGCATCAGTTCCCGCTTTGCCTAATTGTGTAAGTAACAGGCGGCTTGAATCCTTTGAAGAAGCTGTTAGGCTGTGATCTATGAGAGCGCCACCGCCCAAATGGAGCAGTAGGCGAAGCGCATCTAATTGCAACGGTTCACTGGCGCCCGAGCGAACCAGGCGAAACAGTTCTGATGATTTTTCTTTAACATCGTATTTCTTCACCAGGTCAATAAACAACGGTGTTTCTGCCACACTATTTAATCCATTATCCAGCGCTTTTTTCACCATTACCGTGCGCGGTATTCCTGCGTCAAGCTGTAACAGAGCGAGCGCATCTATATACCCCTGTTGCGGATGGCTTCCATTAAGCAGGGACAACAGCAGTTTTTGTTTAGCCCCGACCGGATAAAAATCAAAAGCCCTGAAAAACTTCAGGTATTGGTGAGGGTTATGTTCCGGGGTACTAATAATTTTTGCCAACAGAGGCAATGCCGAATCTGCCCTGGCGCGCCACACGATGTCCCTGCCGGGGGCTGTATTCCATTGATGATTTATCTGTTGAAGCCAGGCTTCAAAAAAGCTATCCCAATGTTCTTCGGCAGCAATGCCCAGCGCTTCCAGATACCAGCGATCCTTGCCATCATATTGTTGTGCATACTGGGCCCAAAGCGAAGGAGCTCCCGGAGATTGACTATCATGTAAAGCCAACACTGCTTCACGTTTCACTTGTATGTTTGGGTCCGAAAGAAAATTTTTTACGATGGCCATCGTATCTGCCTTGATTTGTAATGCCGCTCTTAGGGCCGTAATGCGGATGTTTGCGTCCTCGTCTTTTAATGCGCCCATTACATAAGATAAACCCGTGTTGGAGATTTTACTAAGTAGCCACAAAGCACGAGCCCTGAAACGGCTGTTCTCCGACCTAAATAATTTTTCCAGAGCGGGTGCTGCAGATTCGCCCATACTGTAAATTTTTTGCCAGGCGAGGTATTGGGTGGCCCGGTTGGGGCTTTGCAGGGCACGCACTGCGCCTTCGGCAGTAGATAAGTCGAGTGCGGGAATAGCGTAGCCTTGGTGATTTTTAGGTGTAACGCGGAAAATACGTCCTTTTGCAAAGTCTTTCACCTGGTGACCACCAACTCCGGGGTCGTACCAGTCGGAGATAAATAAAGATCCGTCTGGAGCAACACAAACATCAGAGGGACGGAACCAGTTGTCGCCCGTTCCTTCAGCAATATTGTTGATGGAGGCGGAATAGCCTGCTCCATTTGACACAACCGAATAGGAGCGCACTACATTGGGGCCGGCGTCACTATGGATGAGTTGTCCACGGAACCGTTCCGGCAACAGGCTTCCTTCATATATCAATATCCCGGTGGGCGAGCCTGCCCCTGTTTGCAACATATTAGGTACAACACCCGGGTCATTCAAATGCCAGTGCCGCAAAGGAATGGAATCTTCTAAATTAACGCGGCGGGTTGCCCAGGAGGCACCAGTGATTTCATCAGTAAAACCATAATTTCCGTAAGGCATCACGTAATTAATACGAACGCCCCGGTTGCCATCATCATCATTGTCTGATTGCCAAAGCGTACCATAAGAATCTTCGGCAACTTCATAAGGATTACGAAAGTTATCACCCAGCACCTCCACATTTTTTCCATCAATATCGCATCGGAAAACCATACCCTGCCGCCACGGGCGGCCATCTGCTTTTATTTCTCTGCCTCGAATATCCTTAACCGGGTTTCCATTTTTGTCTTTTAATCCCTTTCCTTCGTTGCCGTAGTTAAAATACAGTTTGCCATCGGGTCCAAAATTAAAAGCATGAATGGCGTGGTCGTGTTCCTGCCCGCTAATTCCGGTAAACAGGGTGTCTTTTTTGTCTGCAACCCCGTCATTGTTTTCATCACTAAAAACAAAAACATCAGGACTGCGGGAAACAATTACTTTGGTTCCCAGAACAGCTATTCCCAATGCGGAATTGATATCTTCTCCCTGGTAGAAAACAGTTTGTTTATCTGCGATTCCGTCTCCGGTTTGGTCTTCAAGTACTACAATGCGATCCCCTTCTTTTTTATAAGGATTGTTGGGATTGAGTGAATAACGGTAATTATATCCTTCACAAACCCACACACGCCCTTTTTCGTCAATATCCAGATTAGTGGGATTGATTAGCATGGGTTCGTGTGCGAATAAACCGATTTTAAGATCGTCAGCACCTTTTATCCCTCTCAGCGCATTTTCGGGAAGATGTTTTTCTGCTTCTGTTAATGTAGGTTTTTCCTCCGTTTTTTCTCCGGTAGAACGGCAGCTTGCAGTAATAAAGATTAACAGGAGAATTGTGGAGGAAAAGAGCGTTCTAAAACGGTTCACTCGGCCGAAGAAAACAAAAAGCATATTTGGTAAGGGTTTTATAATGATGTGGAAAGACATACTCGGGCCAATAAATATAAACAACTTTTGGGAGCTGGGTTCAATAGACGATTAATGAGCAGGTACAAAAATGAAGAAGCCCAAGCGGTAAAACCGTTGGACTTCCGTGTAAACCTGCAATATAAACCCTCTTAACCGATCTCTTTATTGAACAATTATTTTTCCTGTTGCGAATTCAAAATTACTTCCGGC
>JADZFY010000254.1 GCA_020854215.1 Chitinophagaceae bacterium
CCGTTTCTGAAATTCTTACACATATTAACAATGAAGACAAAACGGTACCCTATGCCATTGAAAAAGCTATACCACAAATTGAAAAGCTGGTGCTGGCTGCTGTAGATAAAATGCTTGCCGGTGGCAGATTGTTTTATATGGGTGCCGGTACCAGTGGCAGATTAGCCATTGTGGATGCCAGCGAGTGCCCGCCAACCTATGGGGTATCGCCAGATTTGGTCATCGGCATCATTGCCGGAGGAAAAAAGGCTATGACGCATCCGGTTGAGTATGCCGAGGACAGCGAAACGCAGGGGTGGGACGACTTGCAGCAACATCGCCTTTCAAACAAGGATATCGTTATCGGTTTGGCCGCCAGTGGCACTACACCTTATGTAATAGCTGCGCTGAGAACCTGCAGGGAACACGGTATTATTACCGGTTGTATTACTAATAATCCCGGATCGCCTTTAACGGAACAGGCCGACTATCCCGTAGAAGTTGCCGTAGGTCCGGAATTTGTTACCGGCAGTACACGCATGAAAAGCGGTACATCGCAAAAATTGGTGCTGAACATGATTTCCACTGCAATAATGATACAGTTGGGCAGGGTGGAAGACAACAAAATGGTGAATATGCAACTGAGTAATCATAAACTCCTGGACCGCGGCGCTAAAATGCTGATGGAACATTTACCTGAATTGGAGTACGCCAGGGCAAAAGCTTTGCTGCTGCAATATGGCAGTGTAAAGAAGGCGATGGAGTCGGTACAGGGATAAACAGTTTGCAAATAACGAAACAATGCACATGACTATTCTGCAAATATCAAAATCGAACCCGCGGAAAATATTGATGTTCTTTTTTTTATTGGCTGCATTTTGTGCCAATGCGCAGGAACAGATAAAGATTTCGCACGGTCCATACTTACAGGCGATGACGGATTCCAGTGTATCTATTATCTGGACAAGCAACAAGCCCGCCATAGCCTGGGTAGAACTCGCTCCTGATGATGGCACTCACTTTTATCAAAAGGAAAGACCAAAGTTTTTTTGTGCTTCCAATGGGTTAAAGAATATAGGAACGGTGCACCAGGTCAGTCTTAAAAACCTGTTGCCCAATACGCGTTATCGCTACAGAGTATATAGCCAGGAAGTGCTTAAACACGAATGGGTTCACGTGCAGTATGGTGATGTGGCCGCAACTGCTGTGTATAGAGCGAAGTTACCCATATTTACAACCCCTGGTAAAACGGGCCCATTTGAATTTGCGGTAGTGAATGATATTCATGAACGAAGCAATGTGCTCAAACAATTAATTGGTCAGGTAGACCTGACCAATACCAGCTTTATAGTATTTAACGGAGACATGGTGAACGCTTCAATGAGTGAGGAGCAGGTATTTGGCGGTTTCATGGATACGGCCGTGTCGTTGTTTGCCAGAGAAATGCCAATGTATTACGTAAGGGGCAATCATGAAACCCGCGGCCCTTTTGCAGCAAAATTTCCCAACTATTTTCAGGGAATAGGCGGGCAGTTGTACTACACATTTACCCGTGGAAATGCTTGTTTTGTTATGTTGGATTGCGGAGAGGATAAACCCGATTCTGACTTAGAGTATAGCGGTATCACCGATATGGATCAATACAGAACAGAGCAGGCAGCATGGTTGTCGGAGATCGTTCAATCAGATGCTTTCAAAAAAGCAAAATATAGAATTGTGATTGGACATATTCCTCCGGCCAGGGGATGGCATGGCAACGAAGAGATCACCCAAAAATGGTTGCCGATACTTAATAAAGCAGATATTGATGTATATATTGCCGGGCATGAGCACAGGCACCGTATTCAAAAGCCCGATTCCACGATGCAATTTCCCCTCATCGTCAACAGCAACAATAATATTATCAAGGCATCCATTTCAGAAAAGGAGGCGCGCTTTCGGGTATTTGATTCTGCAGGCAAAGTAGTAGATGAATGGGTTGTTCAATAAATCGCGTACCTGTTACGGAAGTAATTTCACAAATTGAAGTATATGCGTTTAATATTTTTAAAATGGTCAGGACTGGTCCTCGTGTTGATACTGTCTTCCTGCACGTCAAAAGGTATTCCAACTGTTGCGCAGCACAGAGACACTATTCGTGTAATGACCTATAATGTTCACCACTGCAATCCTCCCGAAAAGTCCAATGTTATAGACGTTGACGCGATAGCAGCGGTGATTAAGCAGCAGCGTGCCGGCGTGGCGGCAATCCAGGAAGTAGATGTGTATACAAAGCGCTCTGGAAACATAAATCAGGCAGAACAGTTGGCACAGAAGGCGGGGTACCCCTATTATCATTTTGGTAAGGCTATGGATTACGATGGAGGGCAATACGGTGTGTTGATATTGTCGAAATATCCGTTGTCTGATACCCAAACCCATATGTTACCCAAAAGCGATCCGAACAAAGGAGAGCCCCGGGTATTAGCAACAGCGACTGTTACTTTGCCTAATGGAAAAGCGTTTCTGTTTGGCAGCACGCATCTCGAAGCATACAATAAGGCAAGCCGGATGATGCAGGCTAAGGAGATTGTACGAATTGCAGGAGAGACGCGTCTGCCTTTCATAGCGGCTGGCGATTTTAATGCAGAAGAAAACAGTGACGTAATTGACGTATTTGATGAGCATTTTGTACGTACCTGCAGTAGCTGTCCATCCACCTTTTGGGAAGGTGGGGAAACCGGTGCCATTGACTATATTGTATTCAGAAAGGGTGATGCATTGAAAGTGTTGTTGCACCAGGTAGTGCAGAATAAAGAAGCTTCCGACCATATGCCGGTCATTGCTGAACTGCAGTTTAATTAGTTTCTCCATTTTTATTTTTTGTTTTATGAAAAGTTTTGAACCATTGAGGCTTGCAGCAATTTCGATACTGCTGGCTTCCTGTGTGGCAACCCAACAAACGCATACGAAGAAGAATACACAGAGGATGACCCTGAAATGGGAAGAGAATTTTAATCAGGTAGAAGGTTTCGACACCACCCGATGGTCTAAGATACCAAGAGGCTACTCAGACTGGGACAGGCATATGAGTGATTTTGACAGTTGCTATGCCATGCGCAATGGAAAACTCATCTTAAGAGGCATCAATAATACCACGGTTTCGGGCGATACATCGAGATTTCTTACCGGAGGCATATACACTAAAGATAAAGTGGGATTTGGTTTGGGACGCCTGGAGATTAGTGCGAAATTAGGCAATGCCACCGGTGCCTGGCCTGCGTTTTGGCTGCTGGGGCAGGACAGGAGATATCCGGATGGTGGAGAGATTGATATTATGGAACATCTCAGCCACGACAGTATCGTGTACCAAACCGTACACTCCTATTATACCATCTCTTTGAAAATGAAGGAACCAAAGAAAGGAGGTACTGCACCTATACGCCCGGGTGAGTTTAATACCTATGCCGTGGAAAAGTATAAGGATAGCGTAGTGTTTTATGTAAACAACAAAAGGACATTTGCCTATCCGCGCATTCCAACCGACAAACCTCAACAGTTTCCATTTGCGGAGGGGGACCATTTTTTATTGCTCGATATGCAACTGGAGGGTTCGTGGGTAGGCAAAGCCAATCCCGAAGAACTTCCCGTTGAGATGGAAATAGACTGGGTACGGTTCTACTCGTTTAACGATTAACAACGTATTGTCCCAAAGTAGTTCTGATATCCAACGGGGAGTGGGCTTCTAATATTTTTTTAGTCCTCCTACGATGATGCTGTCTTTTTGTAACACGGGTAATGTGTTCCTGTAATTGTACAATGCACCTTCCCAATCTCCGTACATAACATTGGGTAATACAATAAACCGC
>JADZFY010000255.1 GCA_020854215.1 Chitinophagaceae bacterium
CCAGGCCGCGAAACGCAGAGAAAGGAACAGGTACTATGGTAAAACCACGCGTAATGCTATTCGGGATCTGAAAGCCATTACCGAACAAAATGGCGCAAAAGAAAAGATTTCATCGGTGGAAAGTTTGGTTGATAAACTGGCAAAGCGTGGCGTTATTCATAAGAATAAAGCAGCTAATATCAAGAGTAAGTTAGCAAAAAAGGTTAATGCACTTGCTTAAGCGCTAAGCTTCGGGCATATTTCAATATATATTCTTACTGCATTCTGGCAACAGAATGCATTTTTTTTGGTGATGGTAAAACCTGTGGCAAGCACAACGGCATTTGCGAATTCTCAGTTTTATCATTTTTTTAAGATTGCTTTTTTGAATATCACTATCGGCAATATATATTTGTCACCGTATTGCGCGTCATATATCAGCCTTTGCTGGTCCAACCGTAACGGGAGGCTCTGGCAAAGGCTGAGCCAATTTTATAAGTGTCTGTTTGTTCTTTGGTAAAAAGGAGAAGCCAGTGCCGAAATAACGATAAAGGTTACCGCCATTCCAATCAGTGTAAATTTAAGGGTTGCCATCGTGGCAGTTAGGGCAGTAGAGATAGAACTTGTGGCAACAAACATGGAAAAAATCATAGCTATATTTTCCGTTACATCAAATACCATTGCCATTAAGCTGCCAAACGCAAGCAGTACGCCTAATCGTTGCGCCCAGTGGGCACGATAATGAACCGAAAAATAGCCACAGGCGGAATACAGAAATAAACCGTAAAACGGAATAAATAAAAAGTCCAGCAACATATTTATTTTGAACGCTCCCTGCAAAGCAGGATTCCAATGGTTAACAATAGTTTGCGCATGACTTACCTTGTAGCTGAACTCAAGCGACAGGATACCTAAAGGTGACTGGGGGGTAATCAGGTGCCTTCCCTGAATTTGCAGGAGAAGCATAAAAAAAGCGGTAGCGCCAAAGAAAAAAAAGATAATCTTCCGGTTTGTCATACAATTTCCTTGCGTGGCTTTTTTAGTTTTTGGATAATTATGCGCACGCTCTTGAACAAGCGATAATAAAACTCTTTATTAAAGAGTTGCGAATCGCGCATGGCCTTATAGGTGAGGAACATCCCTATCGGAAGCAGTACCATGGTAGAGAGCCACATGCCTAAAAACGCCGATGTAATATCCTCCCGAACAAATTTTTCTCCAAACATGTTAAGGAGATGAAATACGAGAAAGAAAATAACGGCAATTACCAGCGGCATACCCATTCCTCCTTTCCTGATGATGGAACCCATTGGGGCGCCAATCAAAAAAAGTACTACACAGGCAAATGAAAGAGAAAATTTTCTATGCCATTCGATCAAGTGGAAGCGAAGATTTTTTTGTTTCATTTCAGCCTCTTGCGCTATAATGTCAATACTGTTTTTTTGATTGCTAATGCGGTCCATCGCCCGGCTCATCACCATTTGCCGGGCAGAGTCTGGCAATAGCTGTGCATAGCTTGTTCCTTCCGGAGGTTTTAATGCAGCAAGAACGCTGCTTTTGAAGGGCTGCCATTGATATTGCGGTTTCTTGGGTGCGGTGGGCAGACGTTTTGTGGTAACCCGAATGTCAGCCGGGGGCATTTTCTGTACCGGTGGAAGGTTTTGTTTACCAGGGAATAACTCCTGCCTCACAAATGAATAATTAATACCTACCTCCCGGTCTGTCTTTTTTTCAATATCTGTTCCGGCGGTTTTGTGCAGCGAGTCTATGGTTTTGTCCAACTGCTTAATATTGAGCATCCGGTAATTATCTTTAAAAAGGCTGTCGGGCGTCTGCATCATTTTAAATGAACTCAGATCAAATACTTTTTTGTATTGCTGAAATCCCAGTCTGATATAATCCGTGTTGGTAGTGTAGGAGGGGCCTCGTTCTTCGTAGCGCCAGCCGTTTTCCAGGTAAAACTCCAGGAATTTTTTATCCGGACTGATATTCATTTTTCCGTGTTCGGAAGTAATAATATTGTCTTGCAGATTGTAGTTTCTTTCGAAGATTACGACATTATGGATGGTAGTATTGTCTTTATCTTTCTTGCCAATTTTGATGGCATATCCATCAAATTCTCTGAAGAAAACCCCTTCTTTGAGGTTAAATGCAGGCTTTGCTACCGTGATATCGTACAATAATGTTTGAAACTTTAATTGAGCCACCGGGATGATATAGTTGGAAAACAGAAAAGCGACGAGGGTGACCAGTACTGAAGAAACGAATAGCGGCCGCATAAAGCGTAAAAGCGGAATGCCTGCTGATTTAATGGCAACCGTTTCAAAGCTTTCTCCCAGTTTGCCAAAGGTCATGATAGATGAAATGAGAACGGCTAAAGGCAGGGCTAAAGGAACGGCGGTGGCAGTTACGTAGCTGGTTAAACGAAGAATTGTGATAAAATCGAGCCCTTTTCCAACCAGGTCATCAATATACTTCCAGAAAAATTGCAATACCAGTACAAACAGTGTAATAAAAAAAGTTACAACAAACGGACCTATAAAGGATTTGATGACAAGTTTGTCTAGTTTTTTCATTACGTATTTGCCATTTTTTGTTGGCTAAAACATGTATACCCCGGAGGGTGCAAAAATACAGTTTTGATGATTGAATAATGCGGATTTAGCTTCGTGTGAATCATTTTAACATCATCGGTCTCATAGATGCAAGGATAGCAGCGCCGTTTGGGAACGCTGCAGAAGTTCCCGTCTTTCAGCGTTTTAAACGGGTAGTTGAATCATGATGTTCTGACAAAGAAGAAATAATCCCGAAAACCGCAGGCTGGAGCATGCGGTGTCAGGCGCCAATTCGGTGAAACAATTCTTTAACCTGGTAATCCCAGAGACGACTTTGATCTGCAATCTCCTTTTTTTCAGCAAAGTCTTTAATTACCAGGATGGTTTGGTTAGTGACTTCAGATTTTTCTATACTAAATTCGAAATACTCCTCTTTGGGTGCGTGCGTCCAGTGGAAGCGGATAAACTTATTTTCTTCTCCTTCCAACACCTTCGCCTTATCGGTAGAGCCTTCCCAGGTAAAGCTAAAAACCATATCTCTCTCGTCAACTTTGTCAGCAAACCATTCCTGGAGTCCGGCGGGAGTAGAAAGAAATTCATATAAGATAGAAGGAGAACAACGCACAGGATATTCTAATGTATATAATTGCTTTTTACTCATTTTTTGGTCTGTTATTCTTGATGTATGGTAGCCTGCAATAATATAAAATAAATGGTAGCATCAAAGTTTTTTAGAGAATATTTTTTATTTCATGGGTAACAAAAGCCTTCGGTTAGGTGTTCTATCGCAAAGAGGCTGATCCTCAGGTAATAATATTTTTTTTGGATAGCTGCTATTTGTTTAAATTGCTGGGTAAGTGCAATTTCTTATGGTAGCCAGCGTTTTATGGATAACACTGTAAAATGATAGTTCCGGGTAAATCACTTAAAAAATCCTGCATATGAGCATGCGTCAACTCAAGATCACGAAGTCTATTACTAATCGTGAATCACAGAGTCTTGAAAAATATCTTCAGGAAATTGGCAGAGTTGAACTCATTGGTCCTGAAGAAGAAGTGAAGTTGGCTGCGCTGATCAAGCACGGCGACCAGAAAGCACTTGACAGGCTTACCAAGGCCAACCTGCGGTTTGTGGTGTCGGTAGCGAAACAATACCAAAATCAGGGTTTATCTCTTCCCGATCTTATTAACGAGGGGAATTTGGGGCTAATTAAGGCAGCACAGCGTTTCGATGAAACCAGGGGGTTTAAGTTTATCTCTTATGCCGTTTGGTGGATCCGTCAAAGCATTCTGCAGGCACTCGCAGAGCAATCCCGCATCGTGCGCCTGCCACTCAACAAGGTAGGACTTACCAATCGCATAAATAAAGCTTTCCAACAATTAGAACAGGAGTATGAACGTGAGCCTTCTGCTGAGGAGCTGGCAGATCTGCTGGATATTGATACCGATGAAATTGCTGCCACACTTGGGGTGGCTGCACGACATGTAAGCATGGATACACCATTGTCTGACGGAGAGGACAGTACATTGGTGGATGTGATGGAAAACCCCAATGCCGATAGTGTGGATATGAAAATAGCACATTATGAATCTTTAAAAAAGGAAATTGAAAGGTCGCTGCACACCTTAACCGATCGCCAGCAGGATGTTATCCGTTTTTTCTTTGGTATTGGGTCAGATAATGCGATGAGTCTCGAAGATATCGGGGAACGGTTTAACCTTACCCGGGAAAGAGTTCGCCAGATCAAGGACAAGGCCATAACAAAGCTCCGATCAACTTCGAGATGTAAACTCTTAAAAACTTATTTGGGGTCATAATCCTTCTCACCCTTACTTTACTTAACTTTGCACGGTTTTCAAAAGTGAACATTAAAAATAAGGTTCACTTTTTTTATGGGAGAAAAGTCCATCTATCCGTATGTTCGTCATACGCTTTGTGGCTTCCGTAATAAAATGAGTAAATAAGCTATAGTATGTTTGAATCACTGTCCGAACGGTTAGAGTCTGCCCTTAAACAAATTAAAGGTGAGGGAAGAATTAATGAATTGAATATCGCCAACACGGTAAAGGATATACGCCGTGCGCTGGTAGATGCTGATGTGAATTATAAGATCGCTAAGGAGTTTACCGATA
>JADZFY010000256.1 GCA_020854215.1 Chitinophagaceae bacterium
TACTACAAAGCGGGTATGCCCGATGCTGTGATAAAGCTAACCAACGCTACTACGCCGCTATTGGTTTCTTGAGTTAACTTTGATGCATGCCCATTTCAAAAGAAAAGCTTCACCTGAGATTCCTGGAGGAATATAATAAGCTCAACGAACAACAACGCCTGGCAGTAGATACCATAGAGGGCCCGGTGATGGTAATTGCCGGCCCCGGAACGGGTAAAACCCAGATACTGGCCAGCCGGATAGGAAAGATATTGCTGGAAACAGACAGTTCCCCGGAAAATATATTGTGCCTCACTTATACAGATTCCGGTGCCGTTGCCATGCGCAAAAGATTATTGCAATGGATTGGTGCAGATGCCTACAGGGTTAATATTTATACTTTCCACGCTTTTTGCAATGATATTATTCAGGAGAACCTTTTTCTGTTTGAGAAAACAGTATTGGATCCTATTTCTGCTCTTGAAGAGGTTCAGTTTTTTAAGGAACTGATTGACAGCTTTCCCAAAAATCATGTGTTGAAACGCTACAGGGGCGATGTGTATTATGAGATGGGTAATCTGCGATCCCTGTTTGGCACTATGAAAAGAGAGGGATGGAAGCCGAAATATATTGCCGAAAAAGTGAAGGAATATCTGGAAAGCCTGCCCGACAGAGAAGAATACAGGTATAAGCGGAAGTCCGGAGCATTTAAAGTGGGTGATCTTAAGCAGGATAAGGTAGCCGCTGAACACGAAAAAATGTCAAAGCTGATGGCAGCGGTGAATGAGTTTGACCGGTTTCAGGAGCTTATGCGCCGAAAGAATCGTTACGACTTCGCAGATATGATTAATTGGGTGATTGACGCATTTAACACCCACAAAAACCTGCTGGCTAATTACCAGGAGCGGTTTCAGTATGTTTTGGTGGATGAATACCAGGATACCAGCGGCACACAAAATAAACTGGTGCATTTGTTAATCAACTACTGGGAAAAGCCTAATGTGTTTGTGGTGGGAGACGATGATCAGAGTATTTATCGTTTCCAGGGAGCCAATGTTGAAAATATGCTTCAGTTTGCCAACCAGTTTAAACAGGATCTGCTTACCGTGGTGCTCACCCAAAATTACCGTTCTACCCAACCGATCCTGGATGCTGCAAAATCGTTGATTGATTTGAACACGGAAAGACTGGTTAATCAGATCAAAGGACTTTCCAAACAACTCATCGCGGCTAATGCGGCCATCAAAGATATCACCATTCCCCCGCAGATTTTGGAATATGAGTCCGCACGAATGGAAATGGTTGGTATTACAGCACAGGTAGAGGAATT
Source organism: Chitinophagaceae bacterium (assembly GCA_020854215.1). Classification (GTDB taxonomy): domain Bacteria; phylum Bacteroidota; class Bacteroidia; order Chitinophagales; family Chitinophagaceae; genus Agriterribacter. The sequence continues at coordinate 1,310 of JADZFY010000256.1, forward strand.
GATAAGAAAAGAAGTGTTGCCGGGGCGGATTGCGGTCATCTACAAAGAGAACAAATACGGTGAAGAACTTTCGCAATATTTCAAACTTCGGAATATACCGGTGTACAGTAAGCGAAACCTGGATATTTTTACACTGCCGGTGGCAAAAAAAATAATATTGTTGCTCAAGTATATTGCCGCAGAGCATGATATTCCTTTTAGCGGCGATGAGATGTTGTTTGAAATACTGCATTTCGACTGGTTTAAAATCCCCGCAGTGGAAATTGCCAGGCTGAGTATTGAAGTAGCGGACAGGCGTTATGGAAACAATAAAACATCTATCCGTGAAATGCTAACGGAGAAAGCCAAAACTCCTGCCAAAGACCTTTTCAGTTCCGGGCCGCACGAAGGGCTGCTGCGTGCATCTGCCATTATCGAATCTTTGATTGCAGCAGTTCCTAATGTCACCCTGCAGCAGTTGTTTGAGCGGATTGTGCGTGAGGCAGGTGTTTTGTCAGGTATAATGCAAAGTGCAGATAAGCATTGGTTGTTACAGATTTTAACCGGATTGTTTGATTTTGTTAAAGAGGAAACACATCGTAACCCGTATTTGAATCTGCAGCAGTTGGTGAACCTTATTGAGCTAATGGAAGATGAAGGAATTGCGCTGCCATTAATTCAAATAAGTGGAAGTGACAAAGGAGTCAATCTGCTCACTGCACATGGTTCAAAAGGATTGGAGTTTGAGTATGTGTTTTTTGCAGGCTGTAACGCATCGTCCTGGGAGAAGAAGAAAAAGCCGGGCAGTGGGTACAGTTTGCCGGATACCATGTTCTCTTCGCAACCTCAACACAAAGACGAAGAAGAACTAAGGCGTTTGTTTTATGTGGCGTTAACAAGAGCCGAAAAGCACCTTTCTATTTCATACAGTAAGTTTAACGGTGATGGCAAACAGATGGAGCCTTCCATGTTTATTGCCGAAATACAGGAGCAGCAGCATTTGCCTTCACAGCCGGTGAAAGTGAATGACGCGTTGTTGTCCGAATTTGCTTCACTGGTGTTTACGGAATCCATGGCTCCCGAGATTGAAAAGGTTGAAGAAGCGCTCATGAGTCGTTTGCTGGATAAGTTTACCATGAATGTAACGGCGTTAAATAATTTTCTGAAATGCCCACTTCAGTTTTATTTTAACAATCTCATTCGTATCCCGTCACCTAAAAATGAAAATACCGAATTTGGATCGGCAGTACATGAAGCGCTGGAAATGTTATTTAGGAAAATGCAGGATGGTGGGAAACAACAATTTCCGGATAAGACTGAATTTATTGCTGATTTTGAAAGGTACATGCACCGGCATCGCGAAAGCTTTACCAAAGAACAATTTAACCGACGCATGGAGTATGGACAGGAAGTTTTAAGCAACTATTACGATAAATACATCCACCAGTTTAACAAGATTGTTTCGGTAGAGCGGGCGATAAGAAATGTAGTGGTAAAGGATGTTCCGCTGAAAGGAAAGCTGGATAAACTGGAATTTGAGGGCAGGCAGGTGAATGTGGTAGATTATAAAACCGGTGATCCGGATAAGGCAGGTGAAAAACTAAATGCACCGAACGAAAAAAATCCTCACGGTGGTGACTACTGGAGGCAGGCGGTTTTTTATAAACTGTTAGTAGAACGCTCAGACAGGAACGACTGGGAGGTGATAAGTACTGAATTTGATTTTATAGAACCTGACAAGAAGAAACTTTACCGGAAAGCAAAACTGGTGATTGGCACTGAAGATTTAACCACTGTTACCGAGCAGATCAGGTCCACCTGGGAAAGAATTCAGAAACGGGATTTTTACACCGGCTGCGGCAAAGCTGATTGTCACTGGTGTGAATTTGTAAAAACCAACAATCTTGCGGTAACACTCCATGCGCCGGAACAGGACGATACTGACGCCTGATCCCTCAGGATTTGAATCAGAATTAGTAAAACATTAGGTTGTATAACGAACAAACCCGCTAAGTTTGCAGCTTTGAAAGCCATAAGCGAACATTAATGAAAAAAGTACTCTTTGCGATTGTGGTGGTTTTGATAGTGTATAAGCTGGTTGTTTTTACATCAGGATGTGCGCAAATTATTCCGCCTACTGGCGGTCCGCGTGATTCCCTCCCACCTGTGATGCTGGGAGCAGTTCCTAAGGATTCAACGCTTCACTTTAAAGGAA
>JADZFY010000257.1 GCA_020854215.1 Chitinophagaceae bacterium
CTTATGATAATTTTTCCTGGAGTTTTAATTATGAAAAATATTTAACCATGTGGAAACTGCCAAAGCCTTCTATACTGGTAGAATTTTTGGGATCGAATGACTTTGGGAATGTGAAAGGATATCCATCGGAAATTGATTTTACCCAATGGAATAGGCAGATCAGGGAACTAGCCGCTTCATATTTCAAAGCGGTGCCCGGCGGTAAATTTGTTTTGCTGATACCGGGTTCAACAAGCGGCACTTTAGACAATTCATCCGGTAATTTCACCACCAGGGATGACGCCTGTATGTGGGAGCTTCGCAGGAACATCATTGAGAACTTTGACAGAAAAGAGTCCGAAAACATATACGTGGTAGATACCGGGATTTCCATAGATAAACTATTTGGCTTTAATCTTTCAACAGAAGAAAAATATACTAAGCCTTATTCAGAATACCCGGGGGCTGAATCCATCAAAATACAAACCGGAAATGGCCATCCCTATCCGAATTATCCGAATATGGGTGTTTCACTTGCTGCTTTTGTACAAAAGTATCGGTAAAAGCAGGCAACAATAGGAAAGACCTACTTAACTAAATACGTTTGATAGAAGATTTTTACCTCAATTCAAAATTATAAGTATGAAAAAGCAATTACCGGTGATATCATTAATATTGAGACTGGCACTAATGATAGTATCAATCCCTTGTTTTGCACAAAAAAAACCTGCACAGGCTTCTTATCAATGGAAGGCCGGCGTTGCGAAAATCAATATCAATCCTCCGCTCAACATGTGGATGGGAGGTTTTGCTTCCCGCACTCATCCGGCTACAGGAAGGCTAACGGACATCTGGGCAAAAGCCCTGGCGTTACAAGACGAAAATGGGAAAAAAGTTGTTTTCGTTGGAATGGATCTTGGTGGCATCAGAGAAGGAGTATCGCTTCACGTAAGATCCGCAATAAAAAAGAAATACGGATTGGAAAATGACCAAATCATGCTGAATTGTTCTCATAATCATTCAGGACCAACTACTAATTTGAATATGGAGCCGGGCTTATGTGGCTGCTATGGTGAGGATATGCAAAAGATGATTGTGGACTACACAAAAGACCTTGAACTGAAACTAATAAAAGTAATAGGAGATGCATTAGAGTCTTTGAAACCAGCGAAAGTCTTTTCAGGAAACGGAATGACAAAATTCGCTGTTAACAGAAGAAGTACTCCGGAGGAAGCTGTACTGTGGAAAAGTTTTTCTTTAGAAGGTCCAAACGATTTTTCCGTTCCCGTTATTAAAGTTGTAGATGAACATAACAACATAAATGCGATTCTTTTTGGCTACGCCTGTCATAATACCACACTTCATGCGTATTTATGGTCGGGAGACTATGCGGGCTATGCACAAATAGATTTAGAGAAAGCCTATCCCGGAGCTACTGCCATATTTTTTCAAGGTGCCGGTGGCGACCAAAACCCCCTTCCGCGGGATAGGGTTGCACTCGCAAAACAATATGGCGGAGAACTCGCTCTTGCAGTTGAAACAGTGATTGAGGATTCAGAAAAAGTAATGAAACCACTAATCAGCAAAGCGGTTACCGGCTATAAAGAGTTCAATCTGCATTTAGCAAAAGAACCACCCACCAGGGAAGAGTTAATAAAAATCATCAATGATACTACTGCGTCACGTATGGCAGCTTATGAAATTATACGGGCACAAAAACGCCTTAAAACGTATGATGAAGTGGGCAAACTCCGCGATACTTTTCCCTACCCCATCATGGTATGGCGTTTGGGCGACCAGGCTATTTTTGGTTTGGCCGGCGAGTTAGTGGTAGGTTACGCTATCAACATAAAAGAAATTTACGGACTTGATGCTTTCGTTTTTGGCTATACAACTTATACCAGGGAATTGAATTATATTCCTACAACCGCTATGTTTCATGAAGGAAATTATGAAGTACTATACGGAGGACAATTTTTAACACCCTGGGAATTTGATATCGAAACAAAAATCATGTCTCATACCATTGAACTGGCAACCAAAGTCGGAATTCCAAAAACAACCTGGGTGAATGCAGAAAACCGATATAAATAACGAACTTTTATTGATTCGATTTTCAATGATCGGTTTCTATGCAGCATTCCCTTCTGTGCATCATTAAAATTATAATTTTAAATGAGGAGATTGATTTTAAAAAATCGTACGTCAAACAGGTAAGATGGGTTTAACCTGATCAAATAAAAATGGAGAAACCAAAAATGAAAGTTACGGGTCTCAATGCGCTCTATAAGACTTTTACTGGTCTGTTTATTATTTTATCGCTATCTCACACTGCTTTCGCGAAGGACATAGTGGTAGGAAGCCCTGGAAATCACAATGACATTCAACCGGCCATTCAAAAAGCAGTAGATGAAGCCCTGGATGGCGACAGGGTAATTTTACCGGAAGGTGAATTTGTAATCAATGCAAGTGTTCAAATTACAAAGTTTATCTCCTTTTTGGGAAAGGGGTTTAAAAAAACAATTTTATACCGGTCTGAAGCAGTTCCGGATTCAGTTTTTTCTCAAAGAGACTGGCGGTATATTTTCTTCTTCAATATCCAAAACGACAAACCCAGTAATATTTTAGTTTCAGGTATTTGTTTTAGGGGTAAGAAACCCGCTGTTGCTTTTCGGGGAGCAGGGTCCAGGGCTTCAACGATTGGGGTCAGGATGTTTGAATGCGTAGACTTTGTAATTGAAAATTGCCGGTTTGAATATTTTGGGAATGCAGGTATTTCTGTGAGGCATAAAGATACATTGGCAAGAGGGTTAATTAGAAAAAATGAATTTTATTATAATGCCCGATTTGGATTAGGTTATGGTGTTGTTATAACCTCTTCGGGTAAACAATGGGTAGATGATCCCCAATTTGGGTCATCGAATTTTATTTTTATAGAAGACAATGTTTTTGATTATCACCGCCACTCGGTTGCATCAAGCGGATGTGCCTTGTTTGTGGTTAGGTATAATAAAATACTAAATAATATTGCTGCTTCGGGTGGTCATGCTATTGACATGCACGAAGCAAGACCCGGAAATGGCGACGCTTTCGGAACCAGAGCTATGGAAGCTTACAACAATATTTTAATAAATAACACCTACTTAAACAATATTCCAATACAGAAAGAGAACCGGCAGGACACCGCAAATAAACTGGAGACTGCTGGATTTGGTGTAAGAAACGGGGATGCATTGGTTTATAATAACACCGTAAAAGGTTATCGTTATGCAGTTCGGTTGTCAAACTGGTACCTGGGAAATACCCAACAACCCTACCCGGTGGTATATGGTCCGGGATATAAAAGCGGTAAACAATTTGGTCCGGAGCACTCAGGATCAATTCCGCCCCAGTCAGATGGAGATGTATTTATCTGGGAGAATAAAAACAGCCCACTGCCGGATGATGCAACGGACTCGCAGTCATCGTTCAGTAATGAAAAGCCCGAATGGTGGAAAGAAGGAAGGGATTATCACCTTGCACCCAAGCCCCGGTACAAGCCATACCCATATCCCTATCCTGTTAGTGTAAACAAATAGATTACAGAAACCATTTTTCCCTGGCATTCTTGTTATCACAAATGTAAGGTTGCATAGAACACATCATATCGCCCTGATAGATGGAAGCAATCTGTATTTTCTTTCGCAGAAGAAAAATCACCACCTTGTCTTAGTTAATATTACCCCTACACATATTATTGGGGTTTGCTTAAACTCGTAAAAAAGCTTTCTTCTTATACAAGAAATACAAAAACATCCATTTTATCCCAACCTGGGCTGTCCAATAAACCAAATTCACCCATTCTTTATGGGATAAATCTATTGCCCACCCCATAAACGCTTTTGTGGTAAAATCCCAGTCAATGAAAAATGGTGAGACATAAATAAGAATGGGATTCATCCCGATTACTTTTAGAAAAAATGCCCATTTTTTATACCCCTTCACATCAATAATAAAATAAAATATTGCCATCAGGATAAGACTCCAACCGATTGTTGCCAGTGCAAAGGAACTTGTCCATAAACTTTCACTAAATGGCGAATCTAAATTCCAAAGCCAGCCCAACAACACACAAACAGCGCCGGCCAAAAGCATATAAACCGTCTTTTTGTTCTCGTTGTATTTGACACTCATTAGAAAGGTGCCGGTTAGTACGCCACCCAACATATTCGGAATAGCATTTACGTTATTAAAAAAACCACTCTGGTCGTAAAATATCCGGCTAAGTTTGCCGGGCATGAAAGACCGTTCAAGATGAGAAATAAAATTACCCTGTTGGGAAAGATCACCGGGAGGATAACCCGGGGCCGAAGTGAACTTTAACAACAACCAATAACCGGTTAAAATGGCGAGCAGCCAAATAACCTGCCAACGCCGGCTGGCATACAGATAAATGGCTACGCCAAAAAAATAGGAGAATCCAATCTTAGCCAAATCGCCGGTAAACCTTGCCTCGGAAAGATTCCATAATTGAATTCCATTATTTGCTAACAGGAAGCCGAGAATATAGAGAAGTATTGCTCTCTTTAATGCTTTTATTAACAAGCTCGATTTTGATATCCCCTGGCTTAAATGCTTTCCAACTGAAAAAGGAGTGGCAACTCCGGCAATAAAAATAAACAGAGGGAAAATCAAGTCCCAGAAAACAAGACCGAACCAGTCTGAATGATGAAACTCCAGATAGATAAAATCCCAGAAAGGAGTATGTTGCTCTTTGGCAAAGAGTTTAAGACCATAACCAAGTCCCATGATCCATATCATATCAAATCCTCTAAGGGCATCTAAGGAATAAAGCCTCTTCGATTGTGGTTTTATCTGCTCCATGTTAAAAACAATTGAATAATACGATAAATTACTTTTCCGGGTATTTTGATATATTATGACATTTTTTCGTTGATGCCCATATCTTCCAAAGTATTGACGATAAGACAATTCTTAATGATGACGCTATCTGAACCTTTTTTTTAAAAAAATGGATCCATTACCGAAAATAATATAATTTTCGTTATCGTACACGATAAAATAAGTATTTTACTCAAGATCCGGCTTTAGTAAGTATTTACAAGAGGATATTGAGTTGTAACTCGTGGTAATACGGGTTACTGCCGCTTTAAGTTGTCTAATCGGCCAGGAGTTTTAAAACATTACATGCATTACAAGTGGATCGGAGGAGTACAGACTTTCCTCTCGTGTTTTGCCCCAGGTTCTCTGGATATTGATCTTTTTTTATGTGATTATCCACAGCATCTCTATGTTGTACACCTTAAACAGTGCCCACTACACTGTTTTGTAACTGCTTTTTATTGTTTATCCTTTTGTTCATCAAACCTTTCTCATTAGCTTCCGTGTTGTACCTCCCAAATTCTTTTGAGAAATGTAGTTTGTTTTTAAAGAAAAGAGATTAGATTTGTCATCGGTAACGTACACGTTTTTTGATGATTTGGCAATAACTGGGACTGATAACGGAATCTAAGTCCCAGTTTTTTATCCATATTACCGAAGTATCTTATGGGTGCATTCTTGTCGCCGGTTTGTGGAGACACAAACCGGGGCGGCCGCCGTGGGCAGTGCCTGCCTGACCGGTAGGCAGGTCTCCACTGCCCACGATTAGAGCGACAATTTGGAATGTACCCCATCTTATGGCTGTTGGATGGTATATCGGTAAAGAATTATATTAAAGTAATAGAAATGAAACATTGTATCCTTCCGATCCTCATTTTATTGTGTTCCACAGTTTCCCACGCACAAGACGCTGTCAACATCTACGTATCAACAACCGGAAATGACGCATGGAACGGGCGCTCCCCTATACAGGGAAAATCAAAAAACAGCGGGCCTTTTCGTACGATGGCAAGAGCAAATGAAGCCATTATAACCATGACTAACGCCGGAAAATTGTCGGGGAAAAACGTACAGGTACTCCTTCGAAAGGGCGTATATGAATTCGGGAAAACGCTGACGCTGACTAATATCGGGCACGCCAATCAGCCCGCGTCTGTTACATGGAAGAACTACGGACAGGAAAAAGTAGAATGCATTGGTGGTAGTGCAATAAAAGGATTTACCGCGTTAAACGACGTGGATTATATTAAACACATAAATCCGAATTACCGGCAGCACATTCTTGAATTCGACTTAAAACAGAACAACATTTCAACGTACGGAATAACAGGAAACCGTCGCCGTCCCGGTATGGAGCTCTTTTTCAACGGGAAAAGAATGCAATCCGCAAGATGGCCGAATGTAGGCTATGACACCATTGTGAGCGTTCCCCAAACTGGTGAAACGATGTTTGAAGGGTATGTTACCCGGTTAGACGCGGAGGGTTTACCCAAAGGCCGACACTACGGACGTTTCCAATACAAGGGTGACCGGCCAGACGATTGGAGTCATCCGGGTGATATCTTTTTACACGGTTTCTGGGTATTTACATGGGCAGATGAAATAGTGGGTGTAGAATCAATAGACAAAAATAAAAAGGAGATAGCTCTCCGGCAGCCGCACTCCCGTTACGGATACTCGAAAGGGGGCGTTTATTATGCCATGAATGTTTTGGAAGAATTAGATCAGCCGGGAGAGTGGTACCTTGACCAGAAAAAAGGAAAACTCTTATTTTGGCCGCCCTCTCCTATCAAAGATGCCAGCGCCTTTGTATCGCTCCTTGACAGTGCAATGCTTGTTCTTGACAATACCCGCAATGTTAAAATCCAGGGAATAACTTTCAGTAACTCCAGGGGTAATGCTATTATAGTTAAAGAAGGAGAAAACAACCTTATCGCGGGATGCGAATTTAAAAACCTGGGCGATATAGCAATACTGGTTAACGGAGGACGCAAAAATGGCGTCAGCGGCTGTAACCTGTATGACCTGGCTGCGGGTGGAATATTACTCCGGGGAGGCGACAGAAAAAGCCTCACATCGGCCGGTAATTTTGTAACCAACACACATATCCATCATTTTGGACAATGGCTGAAAGCCCACCAATCAGCAATTACGCTGGGAGGTGTTGGAAACTATATTGCCCATAATCTCATCCACCATGGGCCTGGAACCGGGATAATGCTTTCGGGTAACGAGCACTTATTAGAATATAATGAATTGCATCACCTCGGTCAGCAGATGGCAGATGTTGGTGCATTTTACATGGGAAGAAACTGGACCCAAAGAGGCAATATTGTTCGCTACAACTTTTTCCATGATTTGAGTGGGCCCGGAAAAAATTATGTAAATGCAGTGTACCTCGATGATTTTAGCAGCGGAACTGTTGTACATGGAAATATCTTTTTGAGGTGTGCAACAGGAATAGAAATTGGAGGTGGAAGAGACAATGAAGTATCCAATAACATCTTCATTGAAAATAATCTTGGCATTAGTGTAGATGCAAGGGGTATTGGCTGGGCGAAATATTTCTTTGAAGGCAAGGACAGTACACTTTTCAAAGGAATGGAAGCTATGAACTATACGCAACCACCCTACTCAACAAAATATCCCATACTTCTCAACCTATATCAGGATGAACCTGCTCTCCCCAAAGGAAACAGAATCGTTAACAATATTTCCTATAAAGAACCCTGGCTGCGGTTATTATACGGAATAGACCTGAATATGATATTGGCGAAGGACAATCTTATCAGTGACCCGGAGGGTGTTTATAACAACGATAAAGATTTTATCGTTAAAGGCAATCCGGGTATTCTGGAATATAACAATGGGGCAAAAATAAAACTAAGTCCAAAAGCGTACGCTCACGGTTTTAAAAAAATTCCATTTGAAAAAATCGGACTGAAAAAAGACACCTACCGGCCAACGTTAGGGAGATAGTAAAAGTCATTGGATTATTAATGATGGTGAAACAATTTCGTCTTGCAACTTAATGGGTATTACCACAGGAATCCGTCTCCGAAAAAACGATATGAAAGGCATTATATCAGTGGACGCCTATTCATTCCTTAAAACAATTTGCTCCATCCAGGAACTGATTTCCTCCTGCATGCCTTCAGAAAAATGATTATAGGTCTCCGGCTGTTTAAATAACAAATTGGAAGGATGCCGGAGTTCTTCATATACTGCTCCGGCTTTCGTTATGGTGTTCCTCACTTCCCGTACCGGGTTTCTCCTGTCTTCTGTTGGGGCTATCACCAGTAGTTTTTGTGGAGCAACGGCAGCAATCACTTCATCAAAATCCAAAGGAATGCGATTTTCGTGGTTTACAAAAAAACCTAACCGTGGTATTAGTCCGTGTAAATGGGAATAATGCTTTATCCCTTCTGTTAACCTATTACCCGTTTTAAAAGGACTGAAAGCACATACCACAGCAGTTCCTTTAATCCGGTTATCCAGAGCAGCTGTAAATAGCGCTACCGTACCTCCTAATGAATATCCCGCCAGGAAGATATTTTCTTTATCAATAAAAGACATCCGGGTACAGGCGTCATTGATTAATAATCGTGTATCAGCAATCATTTTTCCCATTAATGACCAATGGGGATAACGGGAATAAAAATTTTTAAATTCATCAATGCGGGTGCCATATCCAATTAAGTCGTACGCCAGTACAGCAAATCCTCTTTTTACAAAATTAGTTATGATCGTTTCACATCTTCTCCTGTAACCGGTACCGTGGGAATATTCATGCAGAAAAATCACAAGCGGGAGTTTCTCTTTTGGTGTGCCCGTTTCAATTTTTGTGCCCGGCGGAAAATAGATATTACCCCACAAATATTCACCTAATGCGTTATATGGTCCGATTACCATTTCTTTAATTGCCGTATCCAATTCAGGATGGGTAATTACATCAGCCATGTAGTCATCAGACTGTTTATGCAACTCTAATGGAACAGGTTCATTTGCCGCGATTCCTTTGGGCTCATCTCCGAGCAACCATTGAATCTGCTTCCTGGTTCTACGCTGAAATGCCGCAATGCTGTTACTATCCGCTCCGGATTTCTCCAATTCACGAACAGGAAAACGCAATGGATTTATATTCTCATTGCTCAATTTCTTCCACTTTTCAAATGAATAGTCGTAGTAGAGTTTGTTTTCGGGTTTGATATTTGCTCTTCCAAAAACATAGTCAAAATAATCCAGGTAGTTCTCAATATCTCTCGCAGATGTACCGTGCCTTCCATTTCTGAACAAGATACCTATCTTATCATCCGCCCCTAAAAAATGATAAACCTTTTTGGCCGACATATACGCCTGTTCAATTCCCCATGGGCCACCTTCAGGTTCGGTAAGGGCCGAGCTGAGTAAAAGACCCCTGGGAGCAATCAGTGTCATCAAAGAATTTTGATCTACAGGAAGTTTATCTTCTTTACCTATAAATAGCCGAAGCCTGGGATTAAACCAGTCCGGAAAATTTGTCGTAATATCATTTATAGATTCATTGTCAAACGGATCATCCGTATAACGAAATGGATTTTCGCCACCAGTACCTCCACTGCTGCTTACAACAGCCTTAATCCTTTCATCAAATGCACCTGCCAGTAAAGACTGTTTTCCATTCCGTGAATGTCCTGTGATGCCAATGCGAAATTTATCAACCTGGGGTAAAGTAAATAAATAATCCACCGCACGGCTGGCAGCCCAGGCCCGTATCATCAATTTTGAAAAATCATAGTCTGGATAAAGGGACTTATAATTTTGTGTATCGTCTCTGTCATCAGCGGCAGCATAAACGCATCCAATATAACCTCTTCTTACGGCTATTTGGGCCCAACCCCGGTGATTCCATTGCGTCATAAACACAGGAAGTAATTTTTTAGAGGGGGGTATCATCAACTCTACCGTTAACTTTGCCCTATTATCCGGCCCAAAATACAATTCTACCATGCGCAATAAAACGCTGTCTTCTGTTTTTTCAGACAACACGTTTATTTTGAATGAAGCGGGAGCAGGTGGTACTGTCCCCGAAATCCAGTGTTGATACTGTTCTTTTATCCATTTGCGTTGTTGATTCCACTGCTTTTCATTCTCCACAGGAGTATTCTTCCCTCCTTCATCCATAATCAAAGGATTGGGCAAAAAAGGAATGGAGCGCAACTGGTCAACATTTTCAGGGTATTGCGCATACATTTTTTCTGAAAAAAGAATTCCCGTCAGCATGTGAAGCAACACCAAAATCAGCTTCCGTTTCATTATCGAAGGTTTACAATGTATATCGAAAAGTTAAAGCAAAATATGGACTGAAGTCATCCTTCTTAAAGTCCCACGGGTTTCACAAATCCTGACACCAATGGCCTGATCAGTTTTGCAAAGTATAACAGTTCCGGTTCAGCATACCATGACCCGATAATTTGAACGGCAATGGGTAGCCCCTCCCTGTTCAATCCCAATGGAATCGTGATGCAGGGAACTTCCATTGGATTGATAACGGTAGTGTAGGGAGCATAATTAAAATAGGATATGGTATCTCCATCTAAGAATATCGGTGTTCCTTTTGGGCATTTTTTTACTGCCGGCCCATAAGTGATGGGGCAAATAAGAAAGTCGAAATTTTTGAAATAGGAAGACCATTTGCTTTTTAAATTCTCATTCTCTTTTTGCCATTGCTGCCATGCTGCATCATCCGGATTTTTCATGGTTTCAAAGAATGGAGCCAGCGTACCGGACCCGTCATCCCAGGGTTCCATACTTTTATTAATAACATCTTTTATTTCTTCTGAAGCTCCTTCGCCTGCCAACAGCGCAAGGCATTGCATGTAAGATTTCATCATCTCATCATAATAAATATCCGGGTACGTATTTTCAATTGCTACGTCATGTTGTTTTAAGGAATCTATGAAACTTTTCAATTTATCTTTAACCAGCGATCCGACTTTTATTTTCGAACGATCTGCTTTCTTCCATTCATCCACCCATCCTATCCGGAACTTATCGAGCGACCTCCCTGATGGCTCTTTCCACTGAATCGGTTTTTGAAGATGCGTGTCGGGTTTAGCATCACGAAGTACCAGCCATGCAGCTTCCAAATCTTCGGCGTTACGCGCCATAGGTCCTGCAACGTTTAATGCATATCTCTTTTTCTTTGACGTGGTGTCTGCCCCATCTCCCTCACTGGTGTTTAATGAACCGAATGTTGTTTTTAACCCATACAATCCGCAATAGGAAGAGGGTATCCTAATACTTCCTCCCAGGTCACTTCCTAATTCAATACTCGTAAATCCTTCAGCCAATGCTGCCGCAGCGCCTCCTGAACTTCCTCCGGGTGTTCTCGTTGTATCGTAGGGATTACTGGCAGTTGGGTATATTTCTCCCTGGGTCTGGAAATCCATAAGCAGGGTGGGTAAATTTGATTTCCCGAGAACGATAGCGCCTGACTTCTTTAGTTGTTTCACCAGTGGGCCGTCATCAGGTGCAATGAAATCTTTATACATCTTTGAATTCAGCGTAACCGGACCTCCCTTAACCCAGTACTCCTCTTTAACGGTAACTGGTACCCCATGAAGCGGTGACAACGCTTTTCCA
>JADZFY010000258.1 GCA_020854215.1 Chitinophagaceae bacterium
AAAAAGAATGTGCTTACACTTGATGATGTATTGATTGGTGAAGTATGGATTTGTTCAGGACAATCGAATATGCAATGGACAGTGCGTGCATCTGACCGTGCAGACGAAGAAATTGCAGCCGCACAATATCCGCAAATCCGTCATTTTGAAGTGCCACGTGAAATGAGTATCACCCCTAAAGACGATTTATCCAGAGGAATATGGAAGCCTGCCACGCCGGAAAATGTGGCGCAGTTTACCGCAGTGGGGTATTTTTTTGGAAGAGAATTGTATAAAAAATTAGGAGTGCCTATTGGCTTAATTAATACTTCCTGGGGCGGCACTATTGTTGAAACCTGGACCAGTAAAGAGGCAATGAAAAGCTTTAATGAATTTTCGGACCTGGTGGATGCCATGCCACCCTCCCTGGATGCACTCGGCGAAAAACGCAGAAAAAGATTAGAAAACGCGATTAACGAATGGCAAGGTGGTCTTCCAACTGCAACTGAGGCGGCAGCATGGTCATCCGCATCCTTTGATGACGGGGGATGGAAAACGTTGGCCGTCCCTGGTCATTTCGACCGCAAAGATTTAGGCTACCTTGACGGCGCCGTATGGTATCGAAATACATTTATTTTACCCGACTCGTTAGGCGGGAGGAGCATGGTGCTGTCGTTGGGGAGTATTGATGATGCAGATGAAACGTATATCAACGGAGTAAAAGTAGGCAGTACGCTCCGAAAGTCGTCCTCGGGGAGAACCTATATTGTAGAACCGCATCAATTACGTGCCGGAAAAAATACGATTGCGGTTCGCATAGAAGATTTCGGAGGCAGAGGTGGATTTACAGGGAGGGCGGAAGATGTAAAAATAAGCCGGAACGACTACGAACAATCACTTGCGGGTGACTGGAAGTTCCGAATTGAATCTTCGGCAGATAACAACCAGTTTACCGGACCCAACGATGCAGGAACTTTATTGTACAATGCCATGATTGCCCCATTGATTCCTTACGCCATGCAGGGTGCTATATGGTACCAGGGCGAATCCAATGCCGGCCGTGCCTTCCAGTACCGCAAATCTTTTCCTCTGATGATCAGCGACTGGCGCAATCGCTGGAAGACTGAATTTCCGTTTTTGTTTGTTCAGCTGGCAAGCTTCAAAGCCGATAACGGCAACAGCAACAAAGGCAGTACCTGGGCGGAATTACGTGAGGCCCAGCAGCTAACCTTGCAGACTCTTCCACGTACAGGCATGGCCGTTATACATGATATTGGTGACCCGCAGGATATCCACCCTACCAATAAACAGGATGTAGGTCGGCGACTGGCATTGCTGGCGCTGAATATTGCCTACGGCAGGCATCTCGTTGCGCAGGGTCCGCAGTATGCGTCAATGAAAAAGGAGGCAAATGCGATTGTGATCAGTTTTTCGGATACCGGCGGCGGACTTACTTCCAACGGCAGGTATGGGTACCTGAAAGGTTTTGAAATAGCCGGATCAGATAAAGTATTTCATTGGGCAAAGGCTGAAATCCGCGATGGAAACGTAGTGGTATGGAGCGAGGCCGTTCCCGATCCTGTTGCCGTACATTATGGCTGGGCCGATGATAATATGGAAGCAAATTTGTTTAATAAGGAAGGGCTGCCGGCAGCACCTGTCCGTACCGATAACTGGAAAGTGATTACTGAAGGCGTGAAATTTAAATAAAAAACTGCGGAGATTTTTTGCCCCGCAGTTCAATTATCTTTTCCGATACCGTAATGCTATTTATAAAACCCCTTTTGTACTGGGTAAATAGTTGCTTATCGGATCACGCTTTACTGCCATGCGTATGGCTTTGGCAAAAGCTTTGAAGATAGCTTCTATCTTATGGTGCTCGTTGTCGCCTCTGCACTCAATATTCAGATTGCATTTGGCAGCATCCGAAAACGATTTGAAAAAATGATGGAACATCTCCGTAGGCATCTCCCCTATTTTTTCCCGATTAAATTCAGCATTCCAAACCAGCCAGTTGCGCCCTCCGAAATCTATAAGTACTTTGGCATCCGCTTCATCCATCGGCAAGGCAAAACCGTAGCGTTCCATACCACGCTTGTCGGCCAGGGCTTTGGCAAAAGCTTCTCCCAGCGCGATACCGGTATCTTCAATGGTGTGGTGTTCGTCAATATGCAGATCGCCCCTGGTGCGCACCGATAAATCTATTTTACCATGGCGTGCTATCTGCTCCAGCATGTGATCAAAAAAACCAATACCGGTTGAAATGTCTGCCTTTCCCGATCCGTCAATATTCAATGCTACGCTGATCTTTGTTTCGTTGGTATTACGCTCCTGGCTTACCGAACGCAAGCCAAGTTTTAAAAATTCATAAATTTTGCTCCACTCCGTTGTTTCCAGGGCAATCGTATCCTGAAGTGCTGCTACCTTATCTGAAATTTCCTCTGCTCCTAATGCGGCATCATTGTTCAACCAAATGCCGCGGCAACCCAGGTTCTTTGCCAGTTGAATATCTGTAATGCGATCGCCGATAACAAAAGAATTGGGTATATCGTATGCCGGGTTATTCATATACTGGGTAAGCATGCCCGTTGCCGGCTTTCGGGTGGGTGCATTTTCGTGCGGATAGGTTCTGTCAATATGCAACGCACTAAAATGTATATCCTCCCCTTCCAGACTTTTCATCACCAAATTGTGTAAGGGCCAAAAAGTTTCCTCCGGAAATGACGCCGTACCGAGACCGTCCTGATTGGTAACCATCACCAGTTCATAATCCAGTTCACGGGCAATCCTGGTCATGTTTTCAAACATGTGCGGATAAAAAGTAAGTTTGTCGTAAGAATCTAACTGATAAGTGGGTGGGGCTTCGAGAATTAATGTACCGTCTCTGTCTATGAATAAAATTCGTTTTGCCATAATATTTATTTCAAGGGTTCAATTTCAGGGGGAATAATTAACAGCAATTTACATCCGCTTTTTTATACCTTCTTTCCCAATCTTACACGCTTCACTTCCCGCGCAGTAACAGCGCTGGCTTTGTTGCCAAAACTATTTCGAACGTAGGTGAGCACGTCCGCTACCTCCTGATTGGTGAGCCTCGGGTGCAACGGCATCGGATTACCATCAAAACCACCGGCTGCATCAGGGCTACTTACAACGGTTTCTATTAACCGTTTCTTCGGCCCCAGCACCCATTCGGTTTCTGTTAGTGGCGGATTTGCCCCCATCACTCCTTCCCCACCCGGCTGGTGGCAACGCTGACACTCCTGCTCATACAATGCTCTGCCCGTTTTCATCACTGCCGGGGGCAGTTTGGTTTGATCCATATCAAGGCTCAGCAAAGCAAATAAAAGTGCTGCTATCAATACATTTACAGGAATCAATCTTCTTCGCATATTTTTTACCGTTAAATCCCGTATTCACAAAAATTTTTTCCAAGATAATACCTATGAAATGCTATTTGCTCCTTCCAAAATTTTCTGCCACAAAATTACGATGGAATGGGCATACTTTTCAGACTCTTCAACAAGGTTTCATTTTCGGCGGCGCTGCCCACAGTAATTCGCAAACATTCCTCACATAACTGCACCTGGCTTCTGTCGCGAACCACAATCCCCTGCCCTATTAATGCCTCATACACCCTCTTTGCCGCTTTTACCTTCACCAGTAAAAAATTAGCATCGGAGGGAAAAACTTTTTCTACAATGGGTGCTTCAATTAACTGCTCTGCCAGCATATCGCGCTCCTTTACCAGTATCCTTATCATTTCGTTCACTTCTTCCACCCGTTCGAGCGCCGATAAAACCAGATCCTGTGTGGGTTGCGCAATATTATATGGCGGTTTAATCTTATTGCATACCGCAATAATGTCCTCTCCTGCAAAAGCCATACCTAAACGCAACCCGGCAAGCCCCCAGGCTTTGGACAGCGTATGTAATACCACCAGGTTGGGATATTCTGCCAGCTCCTGCACAAAAGAACGGTGGCGGGAAAAATTGATATAGGCTTCGTCTATTACCACAATTCCCGGGAAATTATTTAAAACCGTTTCAATGTCTTCTCTGATCAGCGAATTAGCTGTGGGATTATTAGGGGAACACAGCCAGATTATTTTGGTAAAATCGTCCACTTTCGACTCCATATGCACCAGGTCTAACTGGAAGTTTTCCAGCAAGGGCACTTTACGCAGCTCCACGTCGTTAATGTGTGCACTCACTTCATACATGCCGTAGGTAGGCGGACAAATAATGACATTGTCTTTTCCGGGATTGCAAAAAGCACGGAATAAAATATCTATACATTCATCACTACCATTTCCAAGGAGAATATTTGCCGGCGGAACCCTTTTGATGGCACTCAGTTTTTCTTTGACCTTCAGTTGATGCGGGTCGGGGTAGCGATTATACCATTTAGTGGTAGGCGATCCCAGGCTGTTTTCGTTGGCATCCAGAAATATCCTGGCTTCTCCGCTAAACTCATCGCGTGCAGAAGAATAAGGAATCAGCTTTTTCACGTTTTCCCTAACCAGATCGTTAATGTTATAATTCATACCTGCTTTGAGGTTTATGGTTTATAGTTTACGGTTTATAGTTTTAGATTACCCCACCTGATTACACTCTTCCTCTTCCACATTCTCACATTCCCACATTCCCACATTCCCACATTTTCACATTTTCACATTTTCACATTTCCACATTTCACATCCTTCTCTTCACCGCATTGCCGTGGGCCTGCATTCCCTCTGCTTCTGCCATACGAACTACGGTAGAAGCAATATTCTTCAGTCCTTCGGGCGACAATTTCTGATACGTGATCTTTTTTACAAAGCTATCCACACTCACTCCACTATACGCTTTGGCGTAACCGTTAGTAGGCAGGGTGTGGTTGGTTCCACTCGCATAGTCGCCTACACTTTCGGGTGAATAATTACCCAGGAATACCGACCCTGCATTAACTACCTGCGCGGCAAGGTCCTCATCATTTTCACAACTGATGATGAGATGTTCGGGCGCATATTCATTTACCAATGCCATCGCCTCCGCGATATCAGCAACAATAATAGCTTTACTGTTTTCCAACGCTTTTTGTGCGATCTCTTTCCTTGGCAAATCGTTTAACTGGAAGTTGATCTCCTCCAACACCTGTTGTGAAAATTTTTGAGATGTGCTCACCAGCAACACCTGGCTGTCGGGCCCATGTTCAGCCTGCGACAGCAAGTCTGCAGCAACAAAGGCTGCTTTAGCAGTGTCGTCAGCCAACACGCATACTTCGCTTGGCCCGGCAGGCATATCAATTGCTACTCCTTCACGCTGAACCAATTGTTTAGCGCAGGTTACGTATTGATTTCCCGGTCCGAAAATTTTGAATACTGCGGGAATTGTATCGGTACCAAATGCCATCGCCGCAATTGCCTGTGCCCCGCCCGTTTTATAAATTTTTGTAATTCCGGCCTCTTTCGCCGCATATAATATGGCGGGGTGAATACTGCCATCTTTCCCCGGAGGCGTGCACAATACAATTTCGCGGCAACCTGCAAGCTTAGCCGGCATGCCCAGCATCAATACGGTAGAAAACAACGGTGCAGAACCTCCCGGCACATACAATCCCACTTTTTCTATACCGATACTTTTTCTCCAGCATAGTACACCTGGCAGCGTTTCCAATCGCTCAACCGTCCGAACCTGCAATGCATGAAATTTTTCGATATTCTCTTTCGCCTGAACGATTGCGGCTTTCAGTTCATCCGATAACTGCTGTTCTGCCACAATGATCTCCTCATTCGACACTTGTATTTTTTTCAACGATACGCCATCAAATCGCTGGGAAAGTTCAAGCAGGGCATTGTCGCCACCTTGTTTCACTTTATTCAACAGTTCCTGCACCGTTGCCTCGAGAACAGAATGATCCATTACCGGCCGCCGAAGTAGGGAGGTCCATTGACTACGGTGAGGATTGTTGATGATGTTCATTGAAAAATTTGGAATTTATGATTTGAGTTTAGTCACATTAGTGTTGAATTCTGCCTTCTTCCTGTTCCGCGGTACTGAAATTAACATCCAAACGTGTGGGGTATTTGCAATTTGAATCTTGAATTTTGAATTTTATCCTCACATCACCATCTTCTCAATTGGCACCACCAATATCCCCTGGGCTCCCGCATCTTTTAACCGTTCAATCTTATCCCAAAACTCGTCCTCACTCAGCACACTGTGCACCGAACTCCATCCTTCTTCTGCTAGCGGCAAAACAGTTGGACTTTTCATACCCGGCAATAAACTAATAATTTCTTCTAACTTGTTGTTGGGTGCATTCAGCAGCACATATTTATTATTTTTTGCTTTCCGAACGGCGTGTATGCGAAACAGTAACTTATCAAGTAACTGTTGTTGTACCAAATCAAAACTATTGTGGCGAATAAGCACCGCCTGCGATTGCAGGATGGTTTCCACCTCTTTCAGTCCATTGGTTAACAAGGTAGACCCACTGCTCACCAGGTCACAGATTGCGTCCGACAAGCCGATACCCGGCGCTATTTCTACCGATCCGCTGATTTCATGTATCTCTGCATTTACCTTGTTTCGTTCCAGGTATTGCCGCGTGAGAAAGGGATAACTGGTAGCAATGCGTTTTCCTTCAAGGGACTGAATATGCTTATACGATTCACCTCTGGGAACTGCGATGCTGAGCCGGCAGCCACCAAACCCCAACTGTTCCACCACTTTCACCGACTTGTTTTTCTCATACACCACATTCTCTCCGGCAATGCCCAAATCGGCCACGCCATCTTCTACATATTGGGGAATATCGTCGTCTCTCAAAAAAAATACCTGAAGAGGAAAGTTCGTGGCTTCTGTTTTGAGTTTATTAGCACCGTTAGAAACAGAGATGCCACATTCTTTGAGCAGCTTCATCGAATCTTCATGCAGTCTCCCCGATTTTTGAATTGCCAGCTTAAGCATTATATCACGTGTTTAAAATAAAAAAGACCTACCGGTTGGTAAGCCTCTGACATATTGTATTAAAAATTGCACATACAACACCGGCCTACCCTTAGGGTAAGAAATGATGGTGATGATGAGTGCGATAGATCATTATTGTTGCTTTTTCCGGCGCAAAAATAAGGTACAGGTTTTATCCGGCAAAATTTATCCTCCTGCAAAAGTTCTATCTGCACATTCATGAAGTACAAAATCGAAATTCCAACTTTTTAAATCGTTGTGCGTTTGTTAAAGGCGATTGCAATGCGAATTATTGTATAAATTGTAGCCTTTTATCATTGAAATACAAATTAATTATGACGACCCGATTACCTCAAATTGTGCTAAGTACAGGTTTAGCCTTTGCAGTTACCGCTTGTTTTGCGCAAAAGGCCCCAAGAACCGGAGATCCCAAGTTAACAGAATACTGGGAGCCGGCTGTACGAATTATCACTCCCGGTAAAACGAATGCCGACGCCCCGTCGGATGCTATCGTATTGTTTGATGGTAAAGACGCCTCACAATGGAAATCTGCAAAAGACGGAAGCCCTGTAAAATGGAAAATTGAAGATGGCGCATTGGTGGTTGTGGGCGGTACCGGTAATATTGAAACCAAAGAAGGTTTTGGCGACTGCCAGTTGCATATTGAATGGCGTACCCCTGCAGAAGTAAAAGGGGAAAGCCAGGGCCGGGGTAACAGCGGCATTTTTTTAATGGGCAGATACGAACTGCAGGTGCTGGACAACTATAATAACCGCACTTACTCCAACGGGCAGGCTGCGAGTATTTATAAACAAACACCACCACTGGTAAATGCATGCCGCAAACCGGGAGAATGGCAAACCTATGATATACTGTTTACCGCTCCTACTTTTCAGGAAGACGGAACGGTGAAAACTCCGGCACGCATCACCGTATTTCATAATGGTGTAATTGTTCAGAACAACACCACCATTTGGGGGGGCACACAATATATTGGTACACCTAATTATGAAAAACACAGTGCTAAAGAACCCATCGTTCTTCAGGACCACGGCAATCCAACTGCTTTCAGAAATATTTGGATAAGACCATTGTAAAGAATGGGGAAATAGGTGAAATGTATTGGGATAACCTGGTGACCAGGTTGAAGGAATATGAGCCACATAACCGTGTATCTTATACCGGCTACCTTGTATCCTGAAATTTGCGCCTTGCAACACCAATCTGTCTACCTTTGCCTCATGGCGGAAGATTTAACCATTTCAACCGGATCCAAAGCAGAACAATACCTATCGCTTATTCCCCAGGCAACCGCCTTAATGCATGGCGAGTCCGATCTGGTAGCCAATCTTGCGAATTTAGCTGCTGCACTCCGCGAACAATTCGGCTGGTTTTGGGTGGGGTTTTATCTGGTGAAAGACGGTGAGCTCGTAATTGGTCCTTTTCAGGGTCCGGTTGCGTGTACCCATATCCGTAAGGGAAAGGGTGTTTGTGGTGCAGCGTGGGAAAAAGAAGAAACTATTATCGTACCTGATGTTGATAAATTTCCGGGACATATTGCCTGCAGCAGCCGGTCTAAATCAGAAATAGTAGTGCCTGTTGTGAGGGAACATATGGTAGTGGGCGTATTGGATGCAGACAGCGACCAGTATAACCATTTTGATTTTACCGACAAACGATACCTGGAAGAAATAGTTGAACTTATTCCCTGGCAACGCTAAAAGTGAAGTTATGAAATACAGAACTTTGGGTAGTACCCATGAACAACTCTCGGCAATTGGCTTAGGCTGCATGGGAATGAGCTACGCGTATGGGCCAACAGATGATAAAGAGAGTATCGCCACGCTGCATAAGGCGCTGGATTTGGGCATCAACTTTTGGGATACAGCCGATATGTATGGCAATGGCAAAAATGAAGAACTTTTAGCACAGGTGCTTGCTCCCAACCGGGATAAAGTTTTTATAGCCACCAAATTCGGATTTCGGTTTAAAGATAACACACCGGGTCATAGTGGGCTACCGGGAACCTATTTTGACGGATCTCCGGCTTACATTAAAATAGCTGTTGAAAGAAGTTTGAAACGATTAAATATTGATACCATTGATTTATACTATGCACATCGCGTTGATATCAACATTCCAATAGAAGAAACCGTGGGTGCAATGGCTGATCTGGTGAAGGAAGGCAAAGTGCGTTACCTTGGTCTTAGTGAAGCCTCTGCTCAATCTATTCGCAGGGCACATGCTATTCATCCTATTGCGGCGTTACAAAGTGAATACTCTTTATTAAGTCGGGATATTGAAGGTGAAATATTGGATACTGTGCGGGAACTGGGTATTTCTCTCATTCCCTATTCACCTCTGGCACGCGGACTGGTTACCGCCACAATTAATGATACTACACAATTAGCCGACGATGATTTCAGGCGCACCCTGCCAAGGCTGAAAGATGAACACCTGCAAAACAATATTCAATTAGCGAATGAGTTTGCAAATTTTGCGAGAGAGAAAAATACCACACCGGCTCAGCTTGCCCTGGCTTGGGTTTTGGCACAGGGTGATAACATTATTCCCATACCGGGAACAAAAAAAAGAAAATACCTCGAAGAAAATGCTGGCGCTGTGGAAATAAATATATCATCCGCCGAACTACTGGCTATTGATACTTTAGTCAAACGTTTCCCCAATATCGGCAACCGCTATAGCGACGGAGCCATGAAACTTGTTGGGATTTGACACGCTCAATGGGAGATTTTATTTTTCCCGCCCTGGGTTATTTTTATAATAATGCTATCATTTCCGTTTCAGGCGCTGAGTAAAGATTAGCCGCGCATTACCAAATACGAAAGGGCTGTCACCCGATTTTGTGGCAGCCCTTTTCAACTATTCAAATCAATCGCTGACCGGTTAAATCCAAAATTTGCAGTTAACTACAAGGTCGTGGTAAAACGAAGAAGTCACACCGTAGTAGTGCAACTTCTTCTGCAATTAACCACTATCCCTTACCGTCTGAAACCGTTGATTCCATAGTAATAAACATCGGTGCTTCCCGGATAAACACCTTCCATTTGAAAATTGTTTTCCTGCTTGTTTAAAGCGGCTTTCAGATCATCCACTGTTTTCACAGGTGTATCTCCAATCTTGGTAATAATAAATCCATCTCTCATATTGGTTTGCGAGGCAATGATCCCATTATCATTGATATGGGTAACCTGCACTCCACCTGAAATATGGGATTGTGCAGCCTGCTCTTTGGTTAATGCCCGGAACTGTGCGCCCAACGATTCAATAGCTGCCGCATCCTGACTGGGAAATGATCCCATTTTTCCCCTGAGCGTTACGGTTACATTTTTTTCTGAACGGTCGCGGAGATACGTGATATTGACTTTGTCGCCTGGTTTCATACGAGCTATCTGTTCGGACAACTCTGCCGGGCTCGAAACAGCCGATCCGTTAACTTTAATAATGGCATCTCCTTTCTTTAAACCTGCCTGTGCTGCGGCTCCCTGTGGGTCAGTTTCAGCAATCCAAACACCATTAATATCATTATTGATACCGAGTTCTTTCTGTGTTGCATTATCCAGATTTTCCGGAGCCATACTAATACCTAAATAGCCCCTTTGAACCGATCCGTATTTCATGATATCGCCAATTACTTTCTTCATCAGGTTAGATGGAATAGCATAGGCGTAACCGGCATAGGCTCCTGTTGGCGATGCTATTGCCGCATTGATGCCAATCAATTCACCTGCTGTATTCACCAGTGCACCTCCACTACTACCCGGGTTTACGGCTGCATCGGTTTGAATAAAGGCTTCTACGGGCGCATTACCCTGTCTGTTGATACCAATGTTACGGCTCTTGGCGCTGATGATTCCCTGCGTTACCGTTACATCAAGGTTCAGCGGATAACCTATCGCCAATACCCATTGTCCCAGCTTCGTGTCATCCGAATTGCCAATAGGCATAACGGGCAGGTCTTTGCCATCAATTTTGATCAGTGCAAGGTCGGTGTTGGCATCTGTACCCACCACTTTGGCTTTGAAGTTTTTCCTGTCGTTTAACGTAACGGTGATTTCGGAGGCTCCATCAACTACATGGTTGTTGGTAACGATATAACCGTCTTTGCTGATGATAACACCAGAACCGGAAGCCTTTTGGTCCGGAATTTGAAAATTGCCATTTCCATCACCGAAGAACCGTTTAAACATATCGTCGTTACCAAAAAAATCACCAAAGGGATTCACCCGACTATTTTGTTTGGTGGACGCTTCTTTGAATTTTACAACTGTCTTTATATGTACCACAGCGGGTACAGAAACTTCAGCTGCTTCTTGAAAATCTACCGGACCTCCGGCTACAGGGGCAAAGTGGGTTTGCACGACAGGTGGTTTCGTATTATCCAAAACACTGTTGTACGAATTACGATTGTTGCTGACGTAAACTGCGCTGCCCAGTGCGGCCACCACAACCAGTGCAACCGCCGTAACGCTGAAAGTATTCTTTTTCATATTTGCTTTTTTCGTGGTTAATGTATACAGCAAATATTCTCCTCAATTCTGAACAGAATCTGAATTAAAGTCCATAATGTCCACGTTTAACTTTTTGTAAGGATGACTTTAAACGGTATTTAACAAATCTGTTGCGGCATTTTATATCAACAACATGCTGAATACCGGAAACGCTTCAATTTCAAACCTGTTGGTTTCCGCATAAGATCATAAAGAAAAAGCGGGTTGAGCAAAGCTCTTTTTCATTGCATTCGTACGTATTTTAGCACTTTGAATAATGCCTGTCAACAATGAACATCCATTTTATTCAACATGAATATTTCGAAGCACCCGGAGCCTACCTGAACTGGGCAGAACAACGGGGTTATTCAATTTCTTTTTCGAGAGTTTTCGAATCTCAACCCCTACCGGACGCTGCCGCTGCTATTGACCTTCTGATTATAATGGGTGGACCTCAAAGTCCGGACACTACCATTTTCCAGTGCCCTCATTTTGACGCTGAAGCAGAAATGAAGCTTATCCGAAAGTGCATCGAAGCGAAGAAAGCGGTTATCGGTGTTTGCCTCGGCGCACAGCTCATCGGGCAAAGTATGGGTGCATCCTATACTCATAGTCCCGAAAAGGAGATTGGCAATTTCCTGATTACACTAACGGAGGCAGGAATGCATGATGAAAACATAAATCATATCGGCCCCAAACTTATTGTTGGCCATTGGCACAACGATATGCCGGGGATTACGCCACAATGTAAAATTTTAGCAACCAGTGAAGGCTGTCCGCGACAGATTATAAAATATGCAGATTATGTTTACGGCTTTCAATGCCATATGGAACTTACAACTGACGTAGTGGACTTGCTCATCCGGAATGAGGATGACCTTGAAAAAAATAGCAACAAGCATCCTTTCGTACAAACGCCTGAAAAAATACTTCAATACGATTATTCTGAAATGAATGCAATGCTGTTTGAATTTCTGGATAAGCTCGTAGCCTCTTTTCAATGCAATAGGGAAAACACAAGAGTGGGTTAACTCATTAATATATCCATTGTGAAGGAAAATAGACTGCGAACCCACCGTGTTTAATCCACCTTGTTGCCACCGGGTCTTAACGGTATAAACCTAAGTGAACCCATTTCAACAAGAACGGAGAGGTATTAAAAATGTATTCGTAATCCAAATATGGAAAAACAAAATCTACCCATAGGATACTATCTCAAAAAAGTTGATCAGCTATTGACAGCAGGTATCAATGCTATACATGCAGAATTTGATATTTCCAGAGCAAAGCATAGTACAAACAAAAAAGCCCGATCAGTAAACTGACCGGGCTCAATAAATATGGCACCTACCTACTCTCCCGCATTTCTTTGCAGTACCATCGGCCATGAGGGGCTTAACTTCTCTGTTCGGTATGGGAAGAGGTGAACACCCTCGGCAAAAGCACCATAAGAATTTGAAATTTGAAATTTCAGATTTCAAATTAATAATGTACATATTGGGAAATAACGAATAACAGAATTAGTATTAAAAAAATTAACGCGTACGGGCAATTAGTACTACTTGGCTTTGATGTTACCACCTTTATACCTATAGCCTATCAACGTCGTCGTCTACGACGGCCCTTAAAAGTAAACTCATCTTGTGGAAGGTTTCACGCTTAGATGC
>JADZFY010000259.1 GCA_020854215.1 Chitinophagaceae bacterium
GAATGCTGTATAAAGATCGCCATTTTCTTTCTCTTCAATTCGACTATACAATTCAACACCATCGCTCAAAGAGGCAATACGGTACAATTCCGACACATCAACAAACTGCCATTGTACAAGCTTTTCAGATTGATTGTAAAAACTGTCTTCACCCTTCCTGCCCAGATGCAGCGCTTTTTGAAAAGCGGCCGCCTCATCCGGCGCCTCAATCAACCTGAGTTGCTCGTCAAATTGTGGTGTATGGTTGCCTTCACCACATATAATCCGGAAAACGATTTTAGCAAGAAACCAACTCATAATAAATTGTTTGCAGTTAATAAGATTTTATCTCAATGCCGCCAAAAATGGTGGTCCCATCAATCACCAATATTTTCCCCGGATCGGCTGTTATGTTTGCCGAAGACCTTTTGTCCTCGAAGCCGCCAAAAATTGAGGTAACGGTTGATTTGATGGTCCAATGCGCAGGGACAATAATTTTGGTACCACCAAAAATTGTTGTAATATCTAATTTAGCCCTGCCCGACAATTCACATTGTGCGCAGTTGAGTTCTGTACCACCCATGAAGCTGGTAATATCCCCCCCCTTAAAATTTTTTGAAAGCACCACCTTTTTAGAACTCCCCAGTATTGCCGTGCTGTCCACAAAATCCTCTTCATTCGGATTATCAAATGATTGACTTGCCGAATCGAACGTTTCAGGTGAAGTCATATTTTTTTTTTCGCCATACCTGTCATCTACCCCCCATCGTTCACGCATCCACTTTTTTCTGGAGCCTGCACCCAGGATCATAAACAATCCTATGGCAAGTACAACAAAAGGCCAGATAAAAGGCTTCAAATCAACGCCGGGAATGACCCGGTCAGCAAGGAAAATGCAGCCTAGTCCAATGAGGATAATCCAGCCCGGTCCCCTGAACCCATGCTTTAACCCGATAAATACGCCAACGCCAATCAATACCATCGGCCAGCTAAGCACCCAACCCGGAAAATCTAAAATGGTTTCACGCAGGATAGCGGCAACACCAATCAGCAGTAAAAATATGCCCGCGAGCACCGTTCCTGTCCGGCTTTCCTTACAATGTCTTCTGTTTTGCATATAAACTGTATTTCCTCCAAAACTACTGTGCTGTATAAAGGCTGGCAAGAGTATATAGGTTATACCGTATAATTTGCCGGTAAACCCCGGGTTTTCCCCGGTGAGAAGTCCGGAATCCAAAAACGGTACATCTGGTAACTGGTTGACCCATTCAAATAAATTATAAATCTTCAATTTCAAATTATACATTATTCCCCTTCAACTCCTATCTTTGCGCCAAATTTCAGGTAACCATGTCTTCAAAGTGCCTAAAATCCTTATTGGTAGCGGCTTTTAGTCTATTTATTTTATTTAATTTTAATACAAGTTTTGGACAGAGCGCCCCTGCAGAGGAGCACCAGGATCAGCACCAGAACAAGGGGCATGAAGAATCTGGTGATTTTGACGTTGCAGCTACCATATTAGACCATATCCGCGACCACCACAGCTGGCATTTATGGGGACATACTTCTATACCCTTACCGGTAATTATTAAAACAGACAAAGGGTTTGAAGCCTTTTTGTCGTCAAAGCTATCAGACGAGCATCATCAGCCTGTAATATATAATGGTAATTACCCTTACAAATTAGTAGAAGGCAAAATCAAAATCATGAATGCCGATGGAACGGTTGATGAAGCTGCTTCAGACAAGGTTTTTGACATTTCTATTACCAAGAATGTTGTATCCATGTTTATTTCGGAATTGGTTCTGATTATTGTTTTTCTGAGGGTTGCCAAAGCGTATTCCAAAACAGGTGTTAACACAGCACCCAAAGGCTTCCAATCTTTTATTGAACCGGTGATCATTTTCATAAGAGACGAAGTAGGGAAGCCTTACCTCGGACACCATGCACCGAAATATATGCCCTATCTACTTACGATTTTCTTTTTCATATGGATCAATAACCTGCTGGGACTGGTGCCTATTTTTCCCGGAGGAGCCAATTTAAGTGGAAATATTGCTTTTACCTTTACGCTGGCCCTTTTCACTTTTGTTATTGTGAATGTAAGCGGTAAAAAAGGCTATTGGAAGCATATTTTCTGGATGCCGGGGTTACCTGTTGGGATGAAAATATTTTTGATGCCGATTGAAGTGCTCGGAGTATTCATTAAACCTATATCTCTCACCATCCGGTTATTTGCGAACATTACTGCAGGTCATATTCTGGTGTTAAGTCTGGTTTCCCTGATTTTTATTTTCAAAGCAGTGGCAGCATCCGCAATGGCCGTACCTTTTACGGTATTCATTAGTGTGATTGAATTGCTGGTCGGATTTATCCAGGCTTTCATTTTCGCGATGTTGTCAGCACTGTATATCGGAATGGCTATTGAGGAACATCACGAAGAAGATCTGGTAATATAAATAAACGTTTTTTTTCACTTTTAAATATTAAGCAAATGGTAGTAGGAAGTGTTGCCGCAATAGGCGCAGGATTAGCAGCTATAGGTGCAGGTATTGGTATCGGTCAGATTGGTAAGGGCGCTGTAGAAGGTATTGCCCGTCAGCCTGAAGCTGCCAACGAAATCCGCACCAACATGATCGTTGCTGCTGCGTTGGTAGAAGCGGTATCCTTGTTTGCAGTGGTTGTTGCCCTGCTTGGCAATGGCTAAACAATGTTTATGGTACAGACCTATAGCACAGGGCGAAAAGGTCTGTACTTTTTTACAAAAAAATCATCAAGCATAAAGCCTTTTATATGTTATTAGAAATAAACCCGCTGGTGCTTCCCGATCCGGGATTAATGATCTGGTCCACGCTGGCTTTCCTGATCCTGCTGTTCATATTGGGAAAATTTGGATGGAAGCCTATCATGAAAGCCATCAGCGAAAGGGAAAAGGGTATCAATGATTCGCTGGCCACTGCTGAAAAAGTGAGGGCAGAAATGGCACAGCTAAAAAGTGATAATGAAATACTGCTGGTGCAGGCACGCGAAGAGAGGGCACAGATATTAAAGGAAGCCAAAGAAATAAAGGACAGGATGATCAATGAAGCCAAAGAGCAGGCTAAAGAAGCCGCTGCCAAAATCATGGCCGATACCCAGCAGGC
>JADZFY010000260.1 GCA_020854215.1 Chitinophagaceae bacterium
GCGTAATGCTAATGGCACAATACACATCGGAAAAGGAAGGGGCTACAACGGCAAGGGCTTTCACGTCATCATTAAATAACACCAGTGGCATACATCCGTTGGAGGTTAAAAGTTGCATCCGGTCGGGGAATGTACTCAACGCGGTTTCCATCCGGTCTGCCTGGCCTGCTGTAAACATGCACATGGTGGCATCATCTACATAATCCATAAAATTCATAAACATAATTCCCGGCGCCGAACCGGAGCAAACATCGGTAAGCGGAAAGGAGGGAGTACCATAGGTGCATTTGTTCTGGTTAGGCGTATCATCTACAAAATCAGAATCTGCACAGGTTTCTACACAATCATTAGATCCCCAGATATGGGACAGATTAAAATAGTGTCCTATCTCATGGGTAGCCGTGCGTCCTTTATTAAAAGGTGCCGCCGCCGATCCAATGGTTCCGAATGCGTGGTAAGCATTAACCAGCCCGATATCTGAAGCGGCCAGTCCGGGCAAGCCGGGCATAAAAGAATATCCAAGATCATTGCTATTGGTCATTTTACACACCCAGATATTGAGGTAACGGTTTACGTCCCAGGCATCCGATCCACCCATAGCCGTATATTTTATCGGATCATTGTCGCCGGGTATCGAAGTGGTTGATGAAACCTTCCTTATGATTCCGTTAGTGGGCTCACTGGATGGATTGCGCAAGGCCAAACAAAAACGAATATTGCCTTTACCAAACACCGATTTAAAAGCTCCGGGAATATTTACCGAGTCGCCATTTTCGCCTGCAAAATCGTCATTCAACACATCCAACTGGCTCTGTATCTGCGCGTCGGTTACCAAAGCGGGATTATCCATTATGATATGCACTACCACGGGTATAGTAACGGTTGCGGTCAGGCGTTGCTGGGCAGGGAGCTCTTTTTTGGCGCGTCTTACCGCTTCATACTTCTGTTGAAACGCCAGTTGATTTTTTTCGAACAGTAGTTTTTCCCTGGGAAACTTCTTAAAATACCGATCCATTACCGTACCGGTAACGCAACGGGATGGACTAACCTGCTGGGAGAAACTCCCCAAAACGATGCATAGTAGCAAAAAAGTTGTAATAAAGCCTGAACGGGTGACTGCCTTCACAAAGTTGAGTTTAAGAATACGTTATCCAAATGTATTGCAAGTACCACTAATAATTACACTTTCCATCATTTTCTGTTACCGGTTTCGATCCCTCCTCCTGAACCCCGTTTCTTTCTACGTAACCTTTTGTCATTCGGTTGGCGCACCTACCGCCAAGGTAGCCATTTATCATACCGATTTTTATAACAACATGCCGGCAATGCACCCGCACATCAGGCATGCAATAGTACCGCCTATCAGTGCTTTCAATCCCAGTTCGGTAAGATTCTTTCGTTGCGCCGGCGCCAGCTGGCTGATTCCGCCGATTTGAATGCCAATAGACGCAAAATTAGCAAACCCACAAAGCGCATAAGTTGCAATCAACAACGACTTCGGATCGGAGATCAGATGGTTTTGTTTCATTTCGGCAAGCGAAATATAGGCGTAAAACTCATTCAGGATGGTTTTCTCACCCAACAACTGCCCAATGGCTACCATGTCGTTTCCCGCCACGCCTATTAACCAGGCCACCGGTGCAAACAAATATCCAAGCACCATATTCAGAGAAAGAGATTCATATCGGCCCGCCGTCATCCAACTAATTTCATTGTTGAGATGAGTGATATCTCCCACCCATCCCAGCATCGCATTGGCCACCCACATCAGGGCGGTAAATACAATGAGCATCGCACCCACGTTCACAGTGAGTTTTAAGCCATCAATCGTTCCCAGGGATAAAGCATCCAGAAAATTTGACCCTAATTTTTCTTTGGGAATGGCTAATTCCTTTGTGACCCGTTGATGCACCGGTTGTGGAAACATCATCTTAGCACAAACGATAGCGGCAGGAGCACTCATTATCGTTTGACTCAACATGTGCAAGGCATAGTATTGCTGCTGCGCTTCATCGCTCCCACCCAAAAAACCCACATAGGCCCCCAGCACGCTACCGGAAGTGTTCGCCATCCCGCCTACCATAATGAGCAGTATTTCACTTCGGGACATGCCTTCGAGATATGGACGGATCATAAGAGGCGCCTCTGTTTGACCCAAAAAAATATTGGCCGCGGTAGATAAGCTCTCAGCACCCGAAATATTCAACTTGTTTAGCAAATAGGCAAATGCATACACCATCTTTTGCAGTATTCCCAAATAATACAATACAGACGAAAGCGCGGCAAAAAAGATGATATTGGGTAAAACCTGAATCGCAAAAATATAACCCCAGGATTGTTTATCGTCTGCAAGACTACCAAATAAAAACTCCGTACCCTTATGACTCAGGTTGATAAGGGCCACAAACGCTGCAGACACTTTTTCTAACAACAGTTTGAATATATCCGGATTGCAGACTTTCGTATAGATGGAAATGGTGAGTACAACCAAAGAAAGGAGAGACGCCCATTTGAATAATTTTTTGTTACGGGCAAAAAGGCGCTGCATGGTAAAACCCAACAGAAGGATGCTGCATAATAACACGATATTGTTATAACGGTATGCCGTACTTCGAATGACACCAAAAAAGAAAAGGCTTTGCCAGACGATTAGGAGAAGAATACTGAAGCGATCAGCACCCAACCCGGTTCCACTTTGTTTGTCCCTTATAACACGAATGGTTATGATGTAGGCGAGCATCGCTCCCATGAATATCCAAAAAACCGGTTGGCCGCCTATTTGGGTATTTAGCACGCCCATAGCAAACATCAACTGGGCGAATACACCCATCCCTACTAATTTCCAGTTAATCGCTTTTCGGTTATTACTCAGCAGGTAACAAACCAGCAACAGAAATATCATGCCCACGATTCCCCTGCCGATACTTTCCAGTTGTGATGACATAAAGCCTGTTTGATACTAAAACTTTTATGTAACAATATACAACAAAGTGGAAAAGGGGAACCTCAAACATAAAACTTTTAGCCACGAACAAAGCATGTTGCACATCCCGCTTTGTGCATGGGCGTCAGGAAAAGGGAACTGGGGAGTATACAAACCCAGAAGAAGATTTCATTTGAATAGTCATACTTTTTGCTTTAACGTCTTCTGTTTTTTTTCTGTTACTTTTTGTCGAAAAAGTAACCAAAAGCCACGCGAAAACCCCGCCTGACGGCCGGGGAGGGATTAATGCCCTTTTTTGGGAAGGAGCGCTGATTTAGCTTTTGTGCTACCGTCGCTTCAGCTACGGTGCCCTGAATTATTATACAAATTTCACTACTGCATTCGGATTAGGTATTTGCGTATTTGTGGCGGAAATAGAAATTTGTTTGCTGAATTTAGTACAAAAGTTTAATAGTAGCACAACAGTTGAGCATTTAACGTCAAGCCGCCATATTGCAAATACCATGTAAGCAGTTTGTGCCGTTTTGTTACGCGGGTTGTCTGTTCTTTTTTCTAATAGAAGTCTTTTTCTTGCGCTCTTTTAGTTTGCGTTTTTCTTTATCCGCACGAATGAAGTCGCTGATGGTTTTTTCTTCAGCCTTTGTCAACGGCCTTGGGTCAACTACAAAATCTACATCAAGAGGCTCTTTTATCAGTGCCATAATAAATTTATTTAAAATATTTTTTTGTCAATAATAGTGCTGTTTCCGTAGTAATAACCATGTTGCACCCTCCAACATGTACTGCCCCCAAGCTTTTTTCGTAATGCTCAATCAGCTTCGTCTTCGAGAGAAATGAAACATAACCTTCTCCACCACGCTGAAAGGAAAGTTTGCAGGCAAAAGCTACGAGATTTCCCGGCACACCCAAGTATGTCTTACTTTTCCCGATGTTGAATGGTGCACTTTCAATCAGATGCATGTAAACGTGGTCGGCTTTTACCTCCAAACTTACTACTCCTTGAATGATGTTTGGGTTGTTGGCAATTGTCAGTTTATACACTTCCCTTGCAGGAATTTTAAGTTCACTCATCCAATTAAATTGTCAACCATTTTTCTTGGTCATTCCTTTTACCTCTGCTTTTGTCAACAGTGAAATCTCGGTCGGAAATCTGTCTCCGGATTTTACATTCTCAATAGAATTGGTCAGTTTATCCACCTCAAAATCAAGTCTCTTTTCCTTTTGCTTTTTCACCTTACGAATTTACGAAAAAGGGTTCTGTTGTGCAATTCTGTTTGTCTGTAGAAGCGGGTCTGTTGGCATGACCGCTTACGTGTCCATTCGTGCATTGGTGGCAGCTACCCACGCTGCCGTATCGGATAAGCACTTCCCCCAACTAAATGAAACCTGTGACCAACCCTTATCTATGAAACAAAAAAAGCAGGCGTTTCCACCTGCTTTACTATTCACACTACAAAATGTATGATGAAATGAACTAAGCGATATGCTGTTCAATCTTCTTCACAAAATTAGCTTTGGGCTGTGCACCTACTAGCTTATCTACCACTTTTCCATCTTTTACAAACAGGATAGCCGGGATAGACGTTATGCCAAAGTTCATAGACAACTGCGGATTAACATCTACATTCACCTTACCGATATTCACTTTGCCATTGTATTCTTTACTCAGCTCTTCAATAACCGGACCTATTGCGCGGCAGGGACCACACCATTCAGCCCAGAAATCAATAACAGAAAGTTTTTCAGAATCCAATACTTTTTCCTTGAAGTTTGTGTCTGTAAATTCGAGCGCCATAATAACTGCGTTTTATTTATGATTTAAGTTGATTATCTGCTGTACCAGTCAGCAAATTTAGTTCCATTACGCCAAACAGGTTGTTATGTCATTATCCACACCTGTGGATTAGACAATCTGACCCCTGCTACTTATCTAAAGTGGTGACTCTCACGTCAATAAACGAATTTGTTTCCAAAAGAGCAGCCATTTCGTCATTCATCTGAAATCCTTTTTCCAGTGAATACATATTTACTTTAAAGTTGAACTGCGGTTCAGACAATACAAATTTAATACTGGACTTTCCCGGGAACTGTTTTACGTTGTTGTCAATAAAATTCACCAGCTCTTCGGTTAAATATTTAGGGTGCAATTCCACTTCCAACTGTTTTGTTAACAATGCTTTTACGGTTTCGAGTAACATCACGCTGCTCAGTTTGAACTCAAAATCTGTCGTGCTGTTCCATCGGGCTTTGAAATTCCCCACAGCAAATAATACGTTCCCGAGTGTAAAATGATCTTTAAACCGCACATAATCTTCCCCAAACAATGCCAGTTCGGTTTTTCCTGAATAATCTTCGAGCGCGAAAACACCAAATTGTTTTCCATTGCGTGTGGTTCGGTGTTGGGCATCCGAAACCAGTCCGGCAATCCTGA
>JADZFY010000261.1 GCA_020854215.1 Chitinophagaceae bacterium
ACTGTCGCTATTTCGAATCTAGTCGTCCCGACTAACAAAAGAGGTTGTTTCATTCAGTTGATCCAACCTCGTTGCTTTTATATACAGATAGCGCATCCCGCATAAGGGCGGGACGGTCGCTAGTTCGAATCTAGTCGTCCCGACTAACAAAAGAGGTTGTTTCATTCAGTTGATTCAACCTCTTTGTTTTTATATACAGATAGTGCATCCCGCACCAGGGCGGGAGGGTCGCTAGTTCGAATCTAGCCGTCACGACTAACAAAAGAGGTTGTTTCATTCAGTAGATTCAACCTCTTTGCTTTTATATACAGATAGCGCATCCCGCATCAGGGCGGGAGAGTCGCTAGTTCGAATCTAGTCGTCCCTACTAACAAAAGAGGTTGTTTCATTCAGTTGATCCAACCTCTTTGCTTTTATGTACAGATAGCGCATCCCGCATTAGGGCGGGAGGAAATCAAAGAGGTTCAATTTACTAATGAACATTTATACAAATTATTCAAATTTATTTCTCAACCAAAAGTGGGAAATAAGCAAATGCATGTCTCAAATTAACTATTCATCGCTTTTCTAAGAACTTTTACACGCCCTGTGAATATTAAGCTGTTTGAGAATAAGTTGGAGCCTCCTAAATTTGACAACAATAAATGGGCATGTTGAAGTTCTTTGCATCAAACAAGAAAGCCGCAGCGGGAACTGCGTCCGAAAATTTTTAAAATTAAATGATGGGTTGAATAACGTGCTGCAAATATATCCCACGCAATCATTTGCGTCCAACTTTCATGTTTGAAAGTTAATAACAACCCGATGTGGATAATCAAAAATGGACCGTTTTAGCTTGTCCTTTTTGTGCCAAATCCCCATTTATAACTTTATCAGAAAAAAAAGAGCCATCTTTCCACGTGTGAAGACAGCTCTTTGCGGGGGTGCCAGATTCGGGGCTTGGGGACTTCTCATTCACCGACCACCGGTTTGAGTCCGGTCACCTCCACTTATGTTAACATCAAAAACAAAAACCTGTAAAGGCAATTGTTGTGATGGTTTCGTTTACACCCGGTTTATTACCATTAAGGGAAAACGAATATACCACCCTACAAGTGTCTTCAGGTTTCCATGCTGCTGTAATCAGTAAGCATGGTTTTTTAAAGCTGCTCTTTGCTTAGTAAGAGCAACCAAGACCTCATGTTACCAGCATGGGGTCTTTTCATTAAAACACAAATCTTTAAGAGCTTAATTTGGTTAACCCGGAATTGGCAAAATTTAAACTCAGTCTAACGACAAAATTTGATGCCGCATGAATCTTCTTTATGAGACAAACATAATGCATTTTTTGAATTTTCAAAAGAATGGATACTGGTTCAAGTTCCATCGCTTGAAAATTTGCGAGAAAATCAGTACTCATTAGATTCACCGTTTATGCAACTGTAGGCAGTACGATAGCGCCTCACTTCCTATTTCCACTCATCCAATACATACACTTCATACCAGTTCTCCCCTACATCTGCAATATGCAATCTCTCACCGCGCGGCTTATCCCCAGACAAGTGTCCTATCTGCCGTACGGTTACACTGGCATTTTTTACGCGGAGATACTCACAAATCTGCCGGGTAAAGTTTAATGTTTCCTCGTTCCCTTCATGCAATACAATCACGTCAGGATACTCAGGAATTACCAAATCAATATATCTTTTATCTGCTTCAGTCAGGTTTCTCACCGACGGAGACGGATGTGTATCATTTGGCAGCGTATCTGCCTGAACACGCGCGATTTCCTTCCTTTCCCGAATAGTATTACCCCCCGAATCCAAATCGAAAGGAATATCTGCCGCCGAAATGGTATCCTTCCTCAACCCGGACGATCTGTTGGACGACGGTGTAAACGCATCGCATGCACTTACCACATTACATATCCCCGCAAACAACACAACATTATACCATCTACCTGCCATACCTCGGTTATTGAGCAAATTTTTTGAATTGTACGATCACTATTTATTATACCTCCGTGTACGAAGATACTTTCTGTGGTTATAATTTAAACACGGCAAAATACAAAATGGCTTTCCCCAATCCACGCTTTTTC
The DNA here is from genome assembly GCA_020854215.1 of Chitinophagaceae bacterium. Classification (GTDB taxonomy): domain Bacteria; phylum Bacteroidota; class Bacteroidia; order Chitinophagales; family Chitinophagaceae; genus Agriterribacter. The sequence continues at coordinate 2,081 of JADZFY010000261.1, forward strand.
TTATCGGAAACGCTGCGTTCCCTATTTGCAGGGTTGGATAATCTGCCTTTTTTCAACCCGAGGTGACGGTACACCACCACTCTGCCGTTGCATTGGCATATGCATAGTTTTCTTGGACTGAAAATTCCTATCTGTTAACTTGCACCGGCAACAGGCAGCTATGCTAAAAAAACTAATCATACGGAACTACGCTATTATCGAATCGGTAGAAATTGAATTTTCCCAACGGCTCAACATCGTTACTGGCGAAACGGGGGCAGGTAAAAGTATTTTGGTAGATGCCCTGGGTCTGGTACTCGGTGAAAGAGCCGACAGCTCGGTTTTATTGAATACCGATCAAAAATGTGTGGTGGAGGGAAGTTTTTGTATCCGCGATCGAAAAGATGCTCAGCAAATGTTGCAGGCAAATGACTTAGACGGAGGAGATGAACTCGTAATGAGACGGGAAGTAACAGCAGCGGGTAAATCGAGGGCTTTTATTAACGACACGCCGGTAACACTGTCTCAACTGAAACAGTTCGCATCACTGCTGGTTGACCTGCACCAGCAGTTTGATACATTGGAACTGGGAGACAGCGGCTTTCAGCGATCAGTAGTTGACGCCCTTGCATCCCACCAACCCCTGTTAAAACAATTTCAGGAAGCTTTCACACTATATAGCGCTACTCAAACAAAACTTCTCACCGCTAAAGAGCAGCAGGAAACGGCTAACAAAGAGTTAGATTATCACAAATTTCTGTTTCATGAGTTGGAAGAGGCTCACTGGGAAGCCAACGAAATAGAAGACCTGGAAGCCGAGTTGAAATTATTGACCCATGCGGAAAGCATCAAGGCTACCCTAAGTAAGGTTACCTATGCATTAACCGAAGGAGAACAACCAATGGTTCAGCAATTAAAGAGTTTAAGCAACCATCTCCATACGCTTAACGATTACCATACCGCTATTCCGGCGTTGGCACAAAGACTTCAATCGGCACAAATAGAATTGCATGATATTGCCGGTGATATAGAAAATATAAATGACCATATTCGCTTTGACGAAGAACGGATTCAAATGGTAAGCGACAGGCTTTCGCTGGGGTATAAACTACTGAAGAAACACGGTGTGCAAACTACCGCAGAATTGATGGAAATACAAAACAGTCTGCAGCAACAGTTAAATAAGGTATTCGACCTCGATTCAGAAATTGCTCAACTGGACAAGGAGTTGTCGCTTCAATACGCACTTGCTCAGCAAATGGCGCAAACGCTGACGGACAACCGCAAAAAACAGATTACTCCTCTCGAGAAAAAAACCGAAAAACTACTTTCACAGGTGGGTATGCCCAATGCCCGGATAAAAATTACCATCATCCCCGCGCCTCTGAATATTACCGGGGGCGATACTATCGAATTTTTATTTGATGCCAATAAAAGTAACCGGTTTGAACCGCTGCGAAAAGTAGCCAGTGGTGGCGAATTGAGCCGCCTGATGCTTTGTATTAAATCGCTGGTAGCAGCATCCGTTCAGCTTCCCACCCTGATTTTTGATGAAATAGATTCCGGCATCAGTGGGGAGGCAGCACGCCAGGTAGGCGTGATAATGAAAACACTAAGTGTATCACATCAGATTATTTCCATCACGCATCAACCCCAAATTGCCGCCAGGGCAGATTCTCATTTTTTTGTGTACAAGAAAGAAAAGGATCAAAAAATCATTACCCGAATTAAACCCCTTTCTACCGAAGAAAGAGTGGACGCTATTGCCCAAATGCTCGGCGGTAATAAACCCACCGCCGCCGCCCTTGAAAATGCCAGGGAGATGATGGATTTATGACCGTAGAAATCAGACTGCCTGAAGGCAGGTCCGGATTCGTGCCTGTCAGCAGTCCGGGGTGAAAATATGGAAATTTGAAAATACTGAACAAGGGTAGCACCAGGCCCCGATTTACGTTCGGTAGGCTGACGTTCGTATTTACGATTTTGGGGTTATCAACCGGTATTGAATTTGTTTGATGCTTGTATTTTGCCATAGATTCGTTACATTGACTGAAGATTTTCCGGGTTTGCATTTTGCATAATATTTGCCGGATACTTTTGATTGCCTATTTTTACGCCCAAACTAAATACTATCTTATGGGTCATAACCTTTTACAGGGGAAGAAAGGAATTATTTTTGGTGCGCTGGATGAAAAATCCATTGCGTGGCGAACAGCGTTGAAATGTCATGAAGCAGGTGCTCAACTGGTACTTACTAATGCACCGGTTGCCTTACGAATGGGCGAAATCAACGAGCTTGCCCAGGCAGTGAACGCCCCCGTAATTGGTGCTGACGTAACCAATATGGATGACCTTAAAAATCTCTTTGAATCTTCGGTTGCTCATTTTGGCGGCAAGATAGATTTTATACTGCACTCAATAGGTATGAGCATTAACGTGAGGAAGGGAAAGTCGTACACAGAACTGGATTATGGATTCAATCAAAAAACGCTCGATATATCGGCGATGTCTCTTCACCGCGTATTACGTACTGCCTGGGATTTAGACGCGCTAAATGAATGGGGAAGTGTTGTTGCACTTTCCTATATCGCCGCGCAAAGAGTATTTCCGCACTATAGTGAAATGGCCGATGCCAAAGCTTTATTAGAAAGTGTTACCAGAAGTTTTGGCTATCACTATGGAATTAAAAAGAAGGTACGGGTGAATACGATTTCTCAGTCTCCAACCCGAACAACTGCCGGAAGCGGTGTTAAAGGTTTTGATGGCTTCATCAACTATGCAGAAAAGATGAGTCCGCTTGGAAACGCTTCTTCGGATGATTGCGCTAATTACTGTGTTTCATTATTCAGCGATCTCACCCGGATGGTAACCATGCAAAATCTCTTCCACGATGGCGGATTTTCATTCATGGGTGTTACCCAGGAAGTGCTGAACGACATGGAGAAATAACTTTACCTCAAAGGTCAAAATCAATAAAGTTCACGCTATAGTTGCAAATAAAACTGCGTACAACGAGTCTTTGTAGCTTCGGTGTTGTTTTTTGAAACCGGCGCTATTGAAACTGCCTTACGCCATCTGCGTATCTGTGGCATACCTGTATTCATTGCCACGAAGGCACGAAGGCGCTAAGGTTATTGAAACTATTTTACACCTCTTGACGCACCTACTCATCTGTGGCGTACCCGTATTCATTGCCACGAAGGCACGAAGGCACTAAGATTATTGAAACTATTTTACACCTCTTGACGCACTTGCGCTTCTGTGGCATACCCGTATTCATTGCCACGAAGGCACGAAGGCGCTAAGGTTATTGAAACTATTTTACACCTCTTGCCGCACCTACTCATCTGTGGCATACCCGTATTCATTGCCACGAAGGCACGAAGGCGCTAAGGTTATTGAAACTATTTTACACCTCTTGACGCATCTGCGCATCTGTGGCATACCCGTATACATTGCCACGAAGGCACGAAGACGCTAAGGTTCGCCCGATAATTTCCCGGTATTTTGCAAACGTAAGCGGTTCATGATTTTGAGGAGCAGGTTTCCGGAATTAGATATACATGACGATCCTAATGACTTACAATCCACAACAACTGGCAAAACAGTATCATCTCCATAATGCGTTGAAATAAACCACGCAGTTTCCATTCTGGAAATGGCGTTAGTGCGATACACAGAATCAGGATGCCCGTGATCCATTGTGGTTCAACAGCAACCAAGGCAAATAAAGGGTGTCCGGATTTATGCATGAAATATATACCTCCGCCATATTCTATGATTCCGGCAATATTGTGAACTACCTGTTTACCGCTTCCCACAAATGGAGAGCCGGGGTCGCAGGGAAACAACGCGGAAATAAGATATCCTGCTCCAATACACAACGCCAGCTCTTTACCATACCCCTGAGTTCCGATAAATAACCCCGTTACCAGGAGCATAAAACCAACCGGCAGAAACAAACCCATGTTCACCATCTTCCTATTAGGTGCAAAATCTTCCCCCAATTCACTTATTGTATTTCGGATATGGCTGTAACCCGGCCGATGAGCAGCAAAATAAACAATGCCTCCCCCCAAATAAATAATTATAACCAAGAGCAGTGCAGTAATCAAAAGAAAGGATTTAATCCCGATGAAAAAACAAAACAAAATTCTTTTTGGGCAGAGGATTAGGATTGCGCCAGGTTAAAAACGATCTGCGTTAGTTAGCCGTTATTCCTGTAAAAAATCATCAATTTCACGACGTTCTTTTTTCGTAGGCCTGCCCACTTTACTCAGTCGTTTGCCCGTGTGAAAACTTGACGCCTGATATTGAAGCCTTTCTATTTCTTCCGCAGGAGTAATGTCAGTGTAATACTTCACCGCTTCACTATACTGCACACGATGATGCAATAAACCGGCTACGATAATACGCCAACGCCGTGTCTCTGTCTTAATCTCATATTCATCACCGATATGAACATTGCGCGACGCCTTAACACTACCCCCCTGGTATTTCACCTTTCCTTTGTCGCACGCATCCGAAGCCGTACTCCTGGTTTTAAAAACACGTATTGCCCAAAGGTATTTGTCTAAACGGAGTTTTTCTTTATCCTCATTCATAACGCTACGCTTTCCAAACGTTATTGCAATATATTAAAACATTGTCCGTCATACCCATTTCTATTCTAAATTTACCGCAAAATTATCTTTCAGCTATGAGATACCACGCTTACCTCATTCGGAGCCTTATCGCTATTTGTTTTATTTGTGCTGCTTTAGCAGGAACAGCACAGTTTAAATCGGGTGAGGTGAACTGGACCCGGGATGGATCAGGGTTATACGAAATACAGGACAACAGGCTTCTTCGCATTAACCCACTTGCAACACAACAGGTAACCATATTGGCTTCGGCAGAACAACTCACTCCCGACGGAAAGGACAAACCCTTAGCGATCGCTGATTTTGAAATTAGTTCTGATGATAATCTAATATTAATTTTTACAAATACCGCCCGTGTCTGGCGATATAATACCAGGGGAGATTACTGGCTACTGAACAGAACCACCGGAGTACTACGGCAGATTGGAAGAGACAAACCCGCTCAATCCTTAATGTATGCGAAGCTTTCGCCAGACGGAACCCGGATAGCCTATGTAAGTCAAAGTAATATTTACGTTGAAGACATTGCGTCTGAAAAAAAGATTGCCTTAACAACGAATGGTTCGCGCCATTTGATTAATGGTACATTTGACTGGGTTTATGAAGAAGAATTAGGATGCCGCGACGGCTTCAGGTGGAGTAACGACAGCAAACATATTGCCTACTGGCAGGTTGACGCAAGAAATACCCGGGACTACTTAATGCTGAACACAACAGACTCGATTTATTCCTTTGTAATTCCGGTAGAGTACCCCAAAGTAGGACAGTCGCCTTCTGCCGTTCGTATTGGAGTGGTGAGCGCCGGGGGAGGCGACACCCGGTGGATGAAAATTCCGGGGGATCCCCAACAACATTTCCTCCCACGGATGGAATGGACATCCAACGGACAAACACTTATTGTTCAACAATTGAACCGGGCACAAAACGAGAGCAGGCTGTATCTCTGCGACATAACCGATGCTTTCGCCAAAAACATATATACCGAAACAGATAAAGCATGGATTGACACCAAATCGCGGTGGAACGATGATGACCCCAGGGGCTGGGAATGGGTAAACAACGGGGCGGCATTTTTATGGGTAAGTGAAAAAGATGGCTGGCGGCATATCTACCTGGTGAGCAGTAACGGTAAAAAAGAGACCTTGCTCACGAAAGGCAACTACGACATTGAAACCATAAGCGCAATTGATGAGAAGAACAATTACGTCTATTTCATCGCCTCCCCGGAAAGTGCTATTCAACGTTATCTGTACCGTACTAAACTGGATGGTAAAGGAAGATTGGAACTGGTATCTCCGATAAATTTAAAAGGAACACATGCTTATGAAATTTCCCCCGGTGCCCAAATTGCGCTTCACCAGTTTAACAATCGCAACACACCTCCTGTAAGTGAGTGGATCAAATTGCCGGAACATACCCCGTTACAGCAAAACCAAAGTATTGCTGCACGCATCAAAACCGTGGACAGGAAAAACTTTGAATTTTTCACCATCACCACAGAAGACAATGTGACTATGGACGGATGGATTGTTTCTCCCGACAATTTTGATCCGTCAAAAAAATATCCAATATTACTTTACGTATATGGCGAGCCCGCGAACACTACAGTTGAAGACGCATTTTGGATGGGAAACAACCGGCTGTTTGAAGGCGATATGGCTAAAAGTGG
>JADZFY010000262.1 GCA_020854215.1 Chitinophagaceae bacterium
GCCCAGGTATTGAGTTATATTCGCCGTAACTGGAATAATAACGCTTCGGCCATTACGCGTGAAGACGTGAATAAAATACGCGGGCACTGGAACCAACGGCAACAACCATTTACTGCTGAGGAACTGAGAAATTGGTAATAGCCTTACGAAATGCCCTTTATCGTTTTTTCTGGTTAATCGTTACCATTTACCAGGGAATCATGGATGAACAGGAAACCGATCTTGTTTCTTCCTATTGCCTTTCAACAGTAAGTAATGTACAGCAAACATTTTTCACGACCGGTCAAAATATATAGCGTATTATGACATTAAAGATTTCCCCACGGCATTTTTCTCCCGCATGGCTTTTCTGTTTTTTTCTTTTAGCCTCCTGTTCCACAAAAGTAAGCGTGGTACACCAACTGGATCCCGGCCAAAACAGCCACATTGTTTTTATAGGAAATACTTTTGCAGAAAGATGGCAGCACTACAATTATTTTGAACCGCTTTTGTATAGAAGCTTTCCGGATCGTAATCTTACCGTAAGGAACCTGGGATGGAGCGCCGACGAAATTAACATACAATCCCGTCCGTTGAATTTTCCTTCGCAGGATGAATACCTGGTAAAAGAAAAAGCAGATATCATCTTTGCCTGCTATGGACTCAATGAAGCCTATAAAGGAACGGATAGTCTTGAAAACTTTAAACAGCAGCTTTCGGCTTTTCTGCGGCACCTGCAGCAGCAAAAATACAACGGGAAAACACCGCCGGAGATCATCCTTGTTTCGCCCATTGCTCATGAAAACCTGGGCGGGCTTTTACCCGATGGCGCAGACCACAATCGAAATTTGCAATTGTATACAGATGGTATGCAGGATGTGGCAAAAAGCTTAAACATCCCCTTCGTCAATCTTTTTGAGCCTACAAAAAAATTACAGTCAGGCGCTGATGCGGTAACCATCAACGGTATTCATCTCAACGATAAAGGATACAAAGCAGTGAGTGAAATAGTAGCCGCATCACTGACTTTCCCTGCTGCTGCATGGACGGACGACAGTCACAGCGTTACTCTTAAAAAAATAGTTGACCAAAAGAACCAGCAGTTCTTTTATTTATACAGGGCTGTGAACAGCGAATACATTGTAGGCAGGCGCAAGGAACCCTGGGTTCAGCCACCCGGCGGGCCTATTTCCTATCCCGGCGAGTTGGCTAAACTGAGCAATATGGTTACGCGACTCGATAGTATTGTATGGGCGCAAAGCAAAGCCGATGATGCAAACAACTATGTAAAAGCCGGTAAGCTATTAAATGATACCATTCAGTATACGCCGATAGATAAGACGGCGTTAAAAAAACCCACTTCCGATCAGTTTATTTTACCTGAAGGTTATGAGATCAATCTTTTTGCATCTGAAGTGGATTTTTCGCTCAGCAATCCGGTAAAAATAACATTCGATCCAAAAGGCCGGTTATGGGTTGCCGATATGACCTCCTATCCCCAGTACCTGCCGGGCGCCCAACCCAATGATAAGATCATTATTCTGGAGGACAGCAACGGCGATGGCACTGCGGACAAGGAAACCATTTTTGCCGACAGTTTATACATGCCCACCAGCATGGAGCTGGGCAAAGGAGGAGTTTATGTATCGCAGCCTCCGAATATTTTGTTCATGAAAGATTCGGATGGCGATGGAAAGGCAGATGAGAAAGAAATCATCCTGCATGGATTTGGAACGGAAGATGTGCATCATTCCATTGATACATATACCTGGGGCCCCGATGGTGCATTATACTGGCATACAGGCACCTTTCTGCATTCGCAGGTAGAAACGCCTTACGGACCGCAACGCGGCGACTACGGCGTTACATGGCGGTTTGAGCCGCTCACGCAAAAACTGGAACCTTACGTCTCTTACCCGTATGCCAATCCGTGGGGAAACGTTTTTTTGCGCAACGGAACACAGATCATAAGTGATGTTTCTACCGGTATGAATTATTTCGCACCACCCCTTACGGTAGCCACCAGCTATCCACTGAAACTAACCGGCATGAAAGATTTCTTAACATCGGCCGTAAAACCCAAAACCTGCGGCACCGAAATCATTTCAAGCAGGCAGTTCCCCGATGAAGTGCAGGGCAATGTGCTCTTCAACACTTTCATCGGCTTCCAGGGCATCAAACAGCACCGTATACACGAAGATGGCAGCGGCATCATCGCCCATGAAACAATACCCCTGTTGCAATCCACAGACCCCAATTTCCGGCCGGTTGATCTGCGTTTTGGCCCTGATGGTGCACTATATATAGTAGACTGGTACAACCCGATCATCAATCATGGCGAAAGGGCTTTGCGCGATCCGCTGAGAGACCATACACACGGAAGAATATGGCGACTAACGTACAGGCATAAAAAACTATTAAAACCGGTTGATCTTACCCAACTCCCTCTTGAACAACTACTTGATCAACTTAAAGTGTACGAAGACAGGCACCGGTACACCACCAGAACGCAACTCAGACAACTGCCGCCAGAGACTGTTGTCCCTGCTCTGAAAAAATGGGTTGCTGGTCTTAACAGCAACGATAAAGAATATGAGCAGTACAAATTAGAAGCCTTATGGGTTCACCAGCAATTCAATAGTCCGGATGAAAAATTGCTGAACGAACTATTGAACAGTAAAGATCAGCATATAAGAACTGCGGCTACAAGAGTATTGTTTTACTGGAGAAAAAATATAAAAGATGCGGAAAGCAAATTGATCGGCTTATCGCAGGACAGTTCAGCTACAGTAAGGTTGCAGGCTATTATATCTTTAAGTCATTTTGAAACAGAAAGCGCGCTGAGCGCTTTGCTGGCAACAACAACATTGCCCATGGACTATTATATTGAATACGCGTTAAAACAATCTTTCAGACATTTGCAACCCGTATGGATGGCCATGTTTAAAAAAGATAAAGAATTTTTGGCCAACGAACCCACAAAAGCCAACTACCTCTTAGGCTCACTTTCTAATGAGAAGGAATTACAGGTTCCCGGTTTTATCACCGACGATCCCGCATGGCCCAAATACGGATACAAAGCACTTACGGAAAATGACTACAACGAATTAAGAGATGTACCGGCAGTAAATAATTTCAGGAAAAATATGCAAAGGCCTGCTGCAGAAAAAAAGGCCGTCGAAATTTCCAGTCCGGGAAAGACGGTGCTTCATTTAACCGCGGTGCCCGCCAGGATGGCTTTTGATCAAACATCTCTTACGGTTAAAGCGGGCACTGAGGTGGCGCTTATTTTTGAAAATGCCGATGGGATGCCGCATAATGTAGTGATCATCAAACCCGGCAGCCTGGAAAAAGTAGGGCAGGCAGCCGAAGCTATGGCAGCGCAGAAAGATGGTTATGAAAAAAGCTTTGTACCTAAAATGCCCGAAGTGCTGTTTGCTACACCATTAGTAAACAGCGGTAAAAATTTCCGGCTCGATTTTACCGTGCCAAACAAACCGGGGGATTATCCTTTTATTTGTTCTTTCCCCGGCCACTGGCAAACCATGAAAGGAGTAATAAAAGTGGTGAGGCCTTGATTAACACAAATTTGTTGGTTGCGAGCCAGGACTCTGACACTATATGAGTCTGACGATTTAATAATATTTTGAGCATACCGGACTATAATGTTTTATTTGTTCTTTTGTCTTGACACAAAAGAACCAAAAAGTCAAGGCTGCACAAAACTGGCTAAAATTTACTGTATTTCGCTACGCCGAAGAAGCTTACTATCAGCTTTACATTTCTATTAAGATATTACAGTGAAGTACTTTTTTACTTAACTCAACATCTTCGCCGTTTAACGCTTCATTCCGTAAATTTCTTAACGCCATTTTTGTGATGCCAGTCAATAATTACTAATATTTTGGATCAACCAGTGTTACTCGGAAAATTTATATTACAGGTATCACCAATAAAAAAGGTAAGAATTTTTCGTCTATAGCGGAATTATTTCAAATAAAACCATTCCTAACCATTTCTTTCATAAGTTTAAAGAATTTTTCATCTTTCCTTATTTTAACCGCCCTGGTTTGTGTCTCCACAAACCGGCGACAAGAATGCACCCATAGCAGTTGGAATATCCAAACTGATAAAGTTACAATCGTTCAGGCGCTTTGCCTATATGTCAGCGACAATAGCAAAAATTACCAAAGCGCCATAGCGTTGCGAAATAAAAAGGATATGCCCAAAGTGTAAACAAAAATTTTAATGAACAGCCGCCTCAACCCTCTGATGAAAAGCCTTGCGAAAAGGTTCGCCTTCTTCGTTATAATGGGTGATACCTTCCCGTTCGGCGATACGACAGAACTTCTCGTAGGTTCCGTCTTGTTTGGCCGAAGCCGGCGCCCGCATACATTTCAGGTACAAAACAGGTAACGAAGCCAGTTCAACCCGGTGCAAAATCTCAACATTGTCTGCTACTCTTTCCGCTTCCGCAAAAAGAAATTCCGCCCTGTGAATAAAGTCTGCTGAATATATTTCATCGGATGGATGAATGCCGTAGGCAAAATGTACATTCGGTTTTACCAGACTTTGCAGCAAATCAAAGTAACCACGGATAGCAGTTCCGGCGCGGCCATAGTAGCCGGCCAAAAAATCGTTTACCACTTCTTCCGTATTGCAATCCGGGTTCCATAATATTTTGGATAGGAGATAAGACCTCAGTTCGGCAAACTCACCTCCCCTGCTTTGGTAGGCTGCCTGTTCCATAATTCCAATAGCTTTATTCTGCTGAAATGTTTTGATTTTGGGCTGTAACGTAGCAAAATTGGGAAGAGGCGACAGGTAGTGTACGAAGTTTACCACATAATCCCAGATATACAGGTGTGGCGAAATAGCCGACCACTCCTTTAAGTCCGTTAAAAACGACTGGTTTGCTGAACAGTGAAAATCATGCGCTACGCAACACTCAATGCTGCATAAACGTACAACCACATTATTGCGGGGCACAATATCCCGTGGTGCTGAACGGGTGTACTGGTATGCCAGCGTTCCTATAAATTTATCAGGGAACTCCTGTGCTACCGCATCGGCCACCTGGTTCACAAACCATATGATTATTCCGGACTCACCACCATACCGCTTTACAATTGCCTGGCAGTTATCACACTGGCAAGGGTTAGCCCAATCATTTTGGCTGACATCATAAATCAGATATTCCGGACTTTCACGCATTCTTTCCTTTATTCGTTGCGTTATGATTTGCAGCACCGCAGGATTCGACAAACAAAGCTGTGCACGTTCATACATGCGCTTCCCGTCTATCAGGCTGTAATACTCAGGATGTTTTTTAAAATACTCTTCAGGTGGCACAAGGGGAAAGAAAGTATGCACCGCCCAATAGGCTTCCACTCCACCCGGCTGTTTACGGTAAGACATTGCACCGTTCATACGGTTGCGGGCCGCCCATATGGGTTCAAAGGCCTCATAATAAAAGTCATTCCTAACTCTTACACCGGGATTTTCCGCGTGGTCGAGCCAGCCGAATTTAAATTCGTTACGTTTTGGAATAACAGAAACCTGTGGTGTGTACCAGCGGCAACCTAACTCTCGTTCCAGGAAAGAAAAAACGCCATACATGGTTCCACGCGCTCTGCCGCCGTATATATAAATGTCTGCTCCTGAATTAAAATACCGGAATGATTCGTCATTTATATCCGGCTCTTTTTCTCCAATAGCTGAAAATCCCGGATA
>JADZFY010000263.1 GCA_020854215.1 Chitinophagaceae bacterium
CAAAACTGTTTCAAAAGAATCCAACGCCCAGTCTGTTTGAAGCTATCGGAATGGTGAATGGGGTTAAACCCCAGCTCAACTGTAATGTTTGTAATACAGGAGATATTCATATCAATGGAATGGAAGGGCCTTACACCATGATTTTAATTGACGGTATGCCCATAGTGAGCGCACTATCTACTGTGTATGGGCTAAACGGCATTCCCAATAGTATTGTTGAACGTATTGAAGTGGTAAAAGGACCGGCTTCGTCTTTATACGGTTCGGAAGCCATGGGCGGAATTATCAATGTCATTACCAAAAATCCCGTTAAAGCTCCGATTGTGAGTGCTGATATTTTTGCTACTACGTGGCAGGAGATGAGTGCCGATGCATCCGTGAAATTTGGGCGAAAGAAAACGACCGGACTACTGGGGGTGAATTATTTTAATTATCACCGGCCGCGTGACAACAATGGTGATGGCTTCACCGATGTTACGCTGCAGGATCGCTTCTCCGTTTTTAATAAATGGAACCTGCAACGAAAGGAAAACAGATTAGCCAGCGTAGCGCTGAGATTTGTAACGGAAAACCGATGGGGCGGGCAAATGAACTGGAACAAAGCCTGGCGCGGGAGCGATAGCATTTACGGCGAAAGTATCTATACTCATCGCTGGGAATTGATTAGTATGTACCAATTGCCGCTGAAGGAAAAAATTATGATGCAATTTTCGTATAACCTGCACCGTCAGGATTCCTGGTATGGAACAACACCCTATATGGCCGATCAGCAGGTGTTGTTTGGGCAGGTATACTGGGACAGGCAATGGGGAAAACGGCATAGCTTTTTATTGGGAGGTTCTTACCGCTATACCTACTATGATGACAATACGCCCGCCACCGTATCGGCAGATGGGCGAATGAATTCCGCTGCACGTACACCGTTACCGGGAGTTTTTGTTCAGGACGAATGGACAATGACGGAAAAAAGTACATTGTTGGCAGGTTATCGTTACGATTACGACCGGCATCACGGTAATGTGCATTCGCCACGAATAGCCTACAAGTTTTCACCCAATACGCACCATACCATCAGGGCAAGTTTTGGCACAGGTTACCGGGTGGTTAATTTGTTTACTGAAGATCATGCGGCACTAACCGGTGCGAGGGAGGTAGTGATTTCCGAAGCGCTCGATCCCGAACGCTCAATCAATGGCAATGTCAACTATGTAATTAAAATTCCAACACGAATTGCTTTTGTAGGACTGGATTTAACCGGCTTTTATTCCTATTTCACGAATAAGATCATCGGAGATTTTGCCACTGACCCCGGTAAGATCATATACAATAACCTTAACGGATATGCGATATCCAGGGGATTGGCGCTCAACGCGGAAGTTAACTTTACGTTTCCGTTAAAAATATTATCAGGAGTTACCCTAATGGATGTGTATTCTGTAGAAAACAAATCGGGTCTGCATCAAAAGGAAACTCAACTCAATGCCCCCAAATGGTCTGGAAATTTTGTAGTCAGCTATTCCCTGCCGTTTGGATTTTCTGTTGATTTCACCGGCAAATGGGATGGTCCCATGCGTTTACCCGTTTTTCGTAACGATTATCGTCCCGAATATTCCCCCTGGTTTTGTATTGCCAATTTGCAGGTCACTCAAAAGTTTGGGAATGGTATGGAACTGTATGGTGGCGTAAAGAATCTTTTTAATTTTATACCAGACGACCCTATAATGCGGCCTTTCGATCCGTTCAACAAATTTGTAAATGATCCCATTTCTAATCCTTATGGATATACATTTGACCCCTCTTATAATTACGCACCCCTCCAGGGAATGAGAGGTTTTTTGGGCCTGCGATACCAGTTGTTCAGGTAGTTTCAGTGAAACTTTTTCATCGGGTTGAATTCCGGAAGGTTTATTGTACCAGGGAATTTTTGATTGGTCAGTTTGAAATCCGGCGTAGCATTGTAAAATCAAACCCGGTGGGGTAAGGATATTGTAATAGAAACTACCATCCTTCCCGGTATGTTCTCTTTACAAAACGGTTGGCGGGTTCAAAATTAGTGATACGCATATTTTCTCCGTCCCAAAGCAATTGTTTCCTGCCGTCAAATTTTCGGTTGCCTTTCGCATCGGTTTCATAATGATTATAACTGCGTACTGCAAGGTTACCCATTAACACGGTTTCAGTTAATGGTCCGGATTTGTCGAAAGAGGAGCTCGTATAAGCGCCGTAGCCTTGTTTACATGCCTTAACCCATTGTTGCTGGTGTCCTTCCGTTCCGCCGGGTACCAGCTCGAATTTTGATGCGGGTAATGTTACTTCTTTCATCTTTTGGGTAGGCAACAGCGTTGGCTTGCCCCCGAAGAGCCCCGCCATGATTTTACCTTTGGTTCCCTCAAAAATAATTCCACCATCGTTATCGCCCATTGCTTCATCCGGCAGCAATTCGACCGGACGTTTGGGGCGGATTCCACCATCATACCAGACCATTTCCACCGGCGGCATATTTTCCCTGGCAGGAAATTGGATATGCGTTTTGGCCGAGGGAGGATAACTGTCGGCATAAATCGCTTCTTCAAAAAAACCGGTATATACGGATCCTACACTCGTTTCTACCGAAACAGGATAACCCAGTTTCAGTGCCCGGTAGGGCACATCAATAAAATGACAGCCCATATCGCCTAAAGCACCCGTACCAAAATCAACCCATCCGCGCCATATGGCAGGCAGGTAACCGGGGTTAAATTCCCGGTAGGGCGCTGTGCCCAGCCACAGGTTCCATGCTACTTCTTTCGGTATCGGAAATTTTCCTTTTGGAGCAGGAACGCCCTGGGGCCAGGTAGGACGGTTTGTCCAGACATGCACCCTGGCCACCTCACCGATTATTCCGTCCTGCACCCATGTTTCAATCAGTCGCGTGTCATCGCCGCTGCTCCCCTGGTTTCCCATCTGTGTAACCACTTTGTGTTGCGCAGCGGCACGGGTAAGCATACGGGCTTCATAAATATCGTGGGTTAACGGCTTTTCACAATACACGTGTTTGCCCAGTTGCATGGCTGCCATGGTCTGAACAAAGTGCATGTGGTCGGGTGTGGTTATTATCACCGCGTCTATATGCTTGTTTTCTTTTTCCAGCATCTGCCGGTAGTCTTTATAATAAGGTGCTTTTGGCCATTGCTTTCTGCCGTTAAAAGACTGGCGGTCATCCACGTCACAGAGCGCCACAATATTGTCTGATCCCTTGTTAAAAGCGTAAGGCAGGTTCACTTCTGCTTTACCGCCCACACCAATGCCGGCAATATTTAACTTGTCACTAGGTGCGGTAAAACCTTTTCCTAATACATGGCGCGGTACAATTAAAATTCCGGAGGCGGCAAACGCCGCGTTGCGTATGAAATTTCGGCGGGAACTAATTTTTCTATATGCAGGCATTATATAAAATTTTACATTAAGGTAGGAAGAGTTTGGGGCTAATTAATATTTTGATGTGTTGGATCCTCTATTTTAGCCCGAAGGGCTTTTCCCCGGCACATCAAAATATGAATTAGCCGGGTTTGGCAAGTGAAAAATATACCAACTGAGTTTTGGCTACCTTTGAACGGAATGTTATGAAACAGATTTTATTCATTATCCCGGTAATAGTTGCCGCAATAACCGCCGGCGTATTTGAAGACACGAAAAAAGAAGCACATATGCCGCGTATGGTTTTTGTGAAAAAAGATGCGGTAGAAAATTTCTGGGTTTGGTTTAAGGGTAATGAAAAACGACTGAGGAATTTTGAATCGGATCCCGACAAATTTTTTACTGAGCTGTTGACGCAGGTAAAAAAAATTCGGGAAGGGCTTGCTATTGAACTGGAACCGGCTCAAAAAGGTATTATCACCATGACCGTTTCTGCCAACGGAAATGAAGATTTATTCGATCTTGTTAAATCTATAGTTGCCAGAGCACCTGTTGTAAAAGGTTGGCAATTTGTTGCCTTCCGCCAGCGACTGATTCCGGAGCAGATGAAAAGGATGAAACTGACGACGAAAGACCATGAATTGGATCCGGAGCAAATGAAATTCTTTCCTGTCATTAGCGGCGACAGCCTCGATCTGATCATCTACGCTAAAGGTGTTTCTCCCGAAAACTATAACCAGGTGGCTTATGGTGTATTGCTCCTGCTCGATAACCTACTGGGTGAATATGACTGTGCTACAAAGGTTCGGGGTTACGACTTCCACAATATGCCTGCCGGAAAGGAGGATAGTGAAGGGTTACTTCCACTGTTAAAACTCGCAGACTATGTAGACCAGTTTCATGCATCAAAAAAACAAAAGTAAAGCCTTCTTGAATCTTTTACTATAACGTACAATAAGC
>JADZFY010000264.1 GCA_020854215.1 Chitinophagaceae bacterium
CAGAAGAAGAATGCAAAATACAGCGGGCAACCGGATAAGCCTATTGAAAGTATGATGTGGAAGAATAAGTTTTAGCCATGCTGGATATGTGGAGACTTGTCGGCCATAGTGCAGCGCGAAACTATTTGAAACGCTGAAAGTTTCGCTTATTTGAAAGTTAGTGGCAATGCCTAGCCATCAATAGTATGCAGTGTTTATAGCATTCAATTATATCCTTGTTCCATAACTTCATTTGACACTTTTATCGAAAATAGACGACATATGCCCTTTCCTCAAACTGACATTGATAAATACATTTTAAATGCCGTAGTGATGTCGGCAGAGAAAAATGTTCCTTTTGACTTTGACACGATAATAAGCAGGGTGAAAAATATCTTACCTGGACCGCCATTTGACGGAGGAGAATCATTTGAAGCGCATGTGTTTTCTCAACTAAACATGATTCATATAGCAGGAGTTAGCGCCTTTAGACAATTATTATTGTTAGTTCAGGAAGGGTATCTAAAGAAACTTTCAGATGGCAGCGGTCATTATATGCTTACCGAAAAGGGTGAAGAGGTTAAGAAAATAGGAAGCATTGAGGAATATAAAAAGAAAAAGCGCTGGAATGATAATATGTCGAAAATGAAGGATATTATTGTGACCTTTCTTTTTCCTATTTTGACAATATATTTTGCTGCTATGCAGACTTGCAACAACAAAATTGAAATAGCGAAACCGGTTAATGTAATTCTGGACTCCACTTTGAAAGTGAATATGACAAACCAAAATTTTTCAAACACTTGCAATCAAAAAGGAGATAGCAGCAAAATTAAAAAGATAAAGGACTAGCGATAAGATTAAGACGTCTGAAAATATTGACCTGCGTCATCTGCTAAAATGCACATTCCACTACATTGCATTGGCAATATGGCGGGGCGATGAATATATCCTCAGTTTTTTGTTCACTAATCAGCTTCAGTTGCAGCAGACGAAAAACGCCGATCAACAGAATAAACAATGAGCTTTTGTATCTTTAATCAGCAGTGGTACCAGGCGGACGTAACATTGAATACCGCCACTTCGCCAATGCTTTACCGTTTCGTCCAATCTCCCTTCCGGATAATATTCAACGATCCAGCAAAGTCAGCACTGCTTCATTGCCCATAACGGCATTGGCCGGCATCGGATGATCCGTGTCAAAAACCGCCAGTTCCTTATGCGTCATCAGCCTTGCGGGCGTTTCATCTATTTCGCCCTCTTTATTGGTTATGGCTTTCATATTCAGCAAAAGGTGATGAGCCATAAATGTGTATAAAGCTTTACGTTTGGAAGGCCCATAATCGTGCTTTTCATCTGGCAGGTGAACCAGGGCAATCTTTTCTTCCTGGTTATACAAACGATATATCTTTTGCAGATAGGGGTATTCAACAGTTGGATTATTTTTGGTCCAGTCGTCTCCGTCTGATATCAGCAACATGGCCCTTGGTGCTGCCAGCGCAGCTATCTCCACATTGTTTGTTTGAAAACTCCCTTTTTTGTGGATGGGCATTCCGCTTTCGCAGGTGCATCCTCCAAAAAAATGGGCTGAAACCATTACGCAGGGAACAGCCACCTTAATGCGCGGATCAAGGGCAGTTAATAAAAAAGTTTGTGTTCCTCCGCCAGATGCACCCGTTACGCCAATACGTGCCGGATCAACCCCCGGCAGGGAAAGCAGGAAATCGAGCGCCCGAATACTGTTGATGGTCTGTAATTTTACTCCCTTTGTTAATTTATGATCGCATTGCTTTGAATCGCCATAACCAATCATGTCCCATGCAAAAACTACGGCTCCCATCCGGGCGAGTGTAGCGCAACGTATCTGCATTTGTTCATTAAATCTGCCGTCCGGATCAGTCCAGTGCCCGTGGGGACACAGAATACCTGCATACGATTCCTGCTGCGCAAGTGGGCGATACAGGTTTCCCGTAACGTAGAAACCCGGGAGGCTTTCAAAAGCTACATTCTCTACAGTATATCCATCCATTATTTTTTTGCTGTGAATAACAGGAGCCGATGCAGGACGGGCAGGCATAGTCTCCAACTGCATTCCTTCACGCAAACGCACCTGTATTTGTTTGGCGCGTTGCTGCCATTGAGCGAGGGATACCGGTGTATGTGCGTCTAAAAAAGCTTTACCCTGCGCCTCAGTAAAATAAGCGCCTTTGCACAATTCATCCTGAGCAGAAACAGATGATGTAAAAAGAAAACAAACCGTGCTTAAGATGATTATTTTGTTCCGCATACAAAAAATAAATTGAAGATAAATTTTTATTCGAAGCTCTTGATTTAAAATACGGGCGTTTAGCAGGTTTTGTTCTGAACTATGGATGCAATGCAACAGTTTTTCCGGTTTTGGCGGATTGCTTTGCAGCCTCCAAAATCCGTATTACCGTAATATTATTTTTAAGGGCATAAAGGCCGTCATCGGGAACCGTAATTTTTTTCCGTACTACATCGGCAAGATAAGTAAACGGATTTTCATACACCGGGATTTCTGCAGTGCTGTATTTTCTGTGCTGTTCCATAGGATCATTTGTTTGCCTTGTGCGCATTTCGCTGGCGTTCACGGTAATTACGTAACCGGTTTTGCCGTACAATTCCATATCTTTTCTCCCAAACGGCCAGTTCCATGAAGCCTGAATGATAGCCTGAGCATTGGGATAGGATAGTATAATTGTGGCTTCATCATCTACATGCGGATACACGAGCGGTTTGAATTGCCGGGTAACAGCGGTTGCCGAATCAGGTTCCTGTCCCTTCATCAGCCAGGTCATCAGGTTAGCACCATAACAACCAAAATCAATAATAGCGCCACCGCCGTTTTGTACAGGGTCCGTGAGCCAGTCTAAAAACTCCCGGCTTACACCGATTTCTTTTGGTCCCTCATGTCCGTGGTGAAACACTGCCTTCGTTAATCCGCCGGTGTAATTACTGTCATTTACCAACTGATAGGCTTTAGCAGTGGCCGGGTACCACGATGTTTCGTAATTGGTGAGGAGATGAATATTGTATTTGCGGGCCAGGGAGTCCATTTGCCGGGCATGAGAGAGGCTGACTGCAAGTGGCTTTTCTACCATTACATGAATTCCCCGTGGTGCACAGGCCTGTACAACAGACAGGTGGTCGTAGATAGACCCAAAGGCCACTACTGCTTCGGGCTTTACAGCATCCAGCATTTTGCCCAGATCGCCAAAAAGCAATTTGTCGTTTATTCCGTATTTGCGGGCAGATTGTTGTAACAAGACAGCATTGGATTCATATACGCCCGCAAGCGTGATATCATTTTGTGGGGGCCGCCCTAATATCCATCCGGAGTGACCATGTGTAATACCGGCTACGGCTACACGCACAGGCTGGGCACTGCCGTTCAAGGTTGTGAGTATGCAAATACAGCAGCACAAATAAGTTAAATACCGCATAGTTTGGAATAAGGTTAATCAAGTTAACACAAAGGCACTGTAACCCGCAAATTATTTTTATCCGCTGAGTTTTCCGTTTTGTTTGTACCATGCTATCAAATCTGCCACAACCTCGCTATAGGTGATCATTCCTGAAGGCTGATCGTTGGCCTGGAGGTACTTACCATATACCCACCGAAACAGCGGCTCCACCGGGTTTTCATATTTGCGGTAGTAGGCTTTAAGCGTGGAGATATCGTCCTTTACCGCCGGATGAAGCCGGGTTAACAATTGCTTTGCTTTCACAGAGTCTGCGCCATAAAGATTGCGGTTGGCATACATAAAAACATCGAAATATGCCGCATACATAAAACAGGTGTCGGCAGAACTTATTGCTGCTATAAAGCCCGCAAAGTTGGCCTCGTTTTCTTTTGCATAACCTAATTGATGAGATACTTCATGGCAGGCAATATACGGCTGTAGAAATTCCGGCACATCGGTATTCACCTGCGCCTCGCCGGTAAATGGATTATAGTATCCTGAAATGCCAAAATAGTTTCCCATGAGTGAAAATAAAGATGGTTTAACCGATGTATGGGTATATTGAAGAAAGGGATATTTCTTTGAAGCCTGGGAAAATGCAGCGCTGGTTTTGAGAAATAATATTTTTTTGGACGGATAGCTGATGTTTTTCCGGAGGATGGTCTCTTTACATTCATTCACCTGTTTGAGCAGCAGATGATTGATTTCAACCAAGTCTTTCACCGAGTATTTTTCGCGCGTAAATTTCAATTGGCCATGAATGCCCGTTCGGTTATAATTCAGCCCCCACAAAATATTAAATATGATGTACAGTATTAAGGCTATACGGATCACTTTCAGGAATGCCGACTTTGAAAAAGCCTTCGACCATTTGTTTTCGTGATTTTTTTTTATCCATTGCGCTGTTCTCCAAAGTATATAAGCGATTGTGATACCATAGAGTAAATCGCCCATGCTGAAAGACAGCCAACCGAAACTTGTTCTTAACAAGCGGCTGATAACGGGGTAAAACCAGGAAGTATAGGTTGATTCAACTAACTCGGGAAAATAAGCGTAGCCTCTTATGCATAGGGCGATGCAAATAAGTATGATAACGGATCGAATGGAGCTTTTTTCTGATTTCTGCATTTCTGCCATTTCCCCAACC
>JADZFY010000265.1 GCA_020854215.1 Chitinophagaceae bacterium
CGGGCGGATGCGGTTGATTGTATAACGCGTTTCGCTGCTTTACAAAGCTATTAAAAGATGAACAGATTAGGATACCCCGTCAAACTTCTGATACTGTTAATGCAAGTTCCTATACAGACAGGAACTGTACAGGCATGGATGAATGACATTGACATATGCTATATAATGGGCTGTCCACGCTAAATTTTGGACAATTTGTTATGATGTGTGGCAATAAATACCCTTCTTTACATCAGATTTGGTTGTAGCAATTTCACGCGACACGAAAAATTTCAGATAGCCTCCCCTCTTAATCTCATATCATAAGAAAAGCCGTACGATATTAATCGGTTTCCAATTGGTGCAAAACCGCGCATTGTTAACTTGATTAAATTATACAAAATGGAAAATGTATTCCGTACCCGGCTCCTCACCCTTAGCGTTCTTTTGATGATGATGATGTCTCAAACCGTTAAAGCTGCCCCTGAAACCGTACGACCGTTGCAATTTAGTTTAAGCAATTTCTTACAGACATCAGTACTTGCATTTAAGGGAAATACTACCACCGTTGAGCGTCTGCTTAACCAAATAAGAAACAAAAAATCGAATTCGGTGTGTGTATGTGAGATCATGGAACTGCGTAACAACAATCAGGAAGTTTCCAACGTGGCAGTTTTTGCTGAAAAAACCAATTACGGGAGTATTGGAGATGAATACAAAGCCGCTGAACGTCAGATACGCAAAGAAAGAAAACAAATGAAACAATTATATTACGATAAAATTATAACACAGGAAAGAGTAGCCGTAGCCAATAGCTGTCTTAGTTTATATATTAAGCTTATCGGCTACAACCCGGATTTAAAAGTATATGATATCCTGAACGCAGACTAAAGTCAATAAAATAATTGTTATATAATATTGAATTTAATCATTGCTATATCAGGTATTTCGTTATTAATTATAGAAATACAAGTCAATACTGTTCATTTTCATCCGGAAAATCACCTGACCGAACGTCTTTAATATATTGTTGAACAGCATTCGTAATGGATTCACTCAAATTGAGATACTGACGCAAAAACCGCGGCTTAAACTCAGTAGTAATACCCAACATGTCATGCATAACCAGTACCTGCCCATCACAATGACTACCCGCTCCAATGCCAATTGTAGGAATTTGGAGGCTGTCGCTTACCTTACCGGCAAGCAGTGCCGGAATTTTTTCGAGTACAATAGAAAAGCACCCGGCTTCTTCCAACAGCCGGGCATCTCGCTGGAGCTTTTCGGCTTCCGCTTCTTCTTTAGCGCGTACGGAATACGTGCCGAATTTGTAGATAGACTGGGGAGTTAATCCGAGGTGCCCCATTACGGGTACCCCTGCGGAGATAATTCGCTTTACGGATTCGATTACCTCTTCTCCCCCTTCCAGCTTAACGGCATGGGCGCCCGTTTCCTTCATAATACGAATGGTTGAACTGAGCGCTTCCTTTGAGTTACCCTGGTAGGCGCCAAACGGCAGATCTACCACCACGAGGCAACGCTTTGCACCCCTGACTACCGAAGACGCGTGGTAAATCATTTGGTCCAGGGTCACCGGAAGCGTTGTTTCATGTCCTGCCATAACATTACTGGCAGAATCGCCCACCAAAATAATGTCAATACCCGCTGCATCAAAAGTTTTGGCAAATGAATAGTCGTATGCCGTGAGCATTGCTATTTTTTCACCGTTACTTTTCATTCTTTGCAAAGTATGGGTAGTAACTCTTCTAATTTCTTTATTGATACTCATTAGTTTACTGTGAATTAAACTGTTATTACTTCTTTATATAAGTGTTGAATCAGTCCGTCTGCCAGTCCGATTCTGGGAACATAAATATCTTTCGCATCAGCCCATCGCATCACGTTCAAATAAATGAGCAACGCGGGCACAATAACGTCTGCTCTGTCTTCCCGCATTTTATATAACCTCATGCGCTCTTCGATTGAAAAACTACTCAATTCTTTGTAATAATCCTTCAGTAATTCAAATGACAGGGGCTTGCCTTCTTTTTTTTTAGAGAGAGAAAAAATTTTATTTATGTTTCCCCCCGATCCGATAGCGATAACTTTTCGAAGGTTTTTAATCCTGGATTTTATGAAGTCCTTCATCTCGTTCCATTGGATATCGGAAACTTTATTCTTAAGCAAGCGAATTGTACCTATTCGAAACGACTCTTTGAACACCAACTTTTCTTTACTAAAAAATGTAAGTTCGGTACTTCCGCCACCTACGTCAATGTACAAATAATCGTCATCCGGGGTTAATTTCTCAGCAACATGATTCTCGTATATAAGACTGGCTTCCGCATCACCGCTGATAACTTCAATGGTGATGCCCGTTTCCATTTTTATTTTCCGGATAATATCATCGGCATTGCGTGCATCCCTCATTGCAGACGTAGCGCAGGCCTTAACGTATCGGATACCATACGCGTTCATCAGGTGCTTATATGCCTTTAATGTTTGCAATACCATTCCTTCTTTTTCCGCCGATATCTCCTGGTTTTCAAACACGTCAAATCCAAGCCTCAGCGGAACCCGTACGAGGTTTAGCTTATTAAACACGGGTTCTCCCGCTTCACCCACAATTACTTCGCTCAACAGTAACCGTGCAGCATTGCTACCAATATCAATAGCCGCTAATTTCAAACGCTGTTAATTGTATTAATAAAATAAACACCAATATTATTAAATATTTGCCGGTGCGTTGATATTTAATATAAACAACCGGCTATTCATTTACCTAAACCGAACATTCTACGCTATTCCGGAAAACGACAAAGCCTTCTGCTGGAGATAATGATATATTTCTTTTTGCGATCTAATTTTTCTTCCCCTGGTTCTCACATACGCATTACTCAATTTATTATCCAGCCATCGTGCTTTCACATTGTCTTTTAGCTGAATTTGAATCATATCTTTCAATTCGTTGCCTATTGCCTTATCGTGAATAAATACAGCAACTTCTACGCGATGGTCCAGGTTTCTAACCATAAGGTCCGCAGACGAAAGCATCACTTTTTGCTTTCCACCGTTATGAAATATCAACACCCTCGAATGTTCCAGGTTTTCATCCACAATGCTAATTGCCTGAACAGGAGCTGTAAACTTTTTATTTTCTGTAAGCATGCAGCAAATTCCCCGGATCACCATCCGAATTTCAACACCAGCTGTGGCAGCTTCATATAGTTTATGAATCAGGGCCTCGTCCGACAATGAGTTCATTTTTAATATAATACCGGAAGGTTTTCCATTTTTTGCGTTCCGGATTTCATGATTAATGAGACCCGTAATATGTTTACGCATATAGTGTGGACTGAGCAATAACGTTTTACATGCTTTCAGGAAGCGAACTCCTGTTTTCGGTTGGCGCAAAAAGCTGAAAATACGATTGATATCGGCCATGATATTCCGATTAGATGTGAGCAGGCAGTCATCACCATATATCAAAGCGGTTTTTTCATTAAGATTGCCGGTGCTTACAAAGCCATAATGAACGATTTTGTTTTCCTGCTTTCGTGTAATAACACACAATTTGGCGTGCACTTTCATATTGGGTACACCAAGGAGTACTTCAACGCCTTCGTCTTCCAGTCGTTCCTTCCAGTATAAATTAGCCTCTTCATCAAACCTTGCACGGAGCTCCAGCATTACAGTTACTTTTTTACCATTTCGCCGGGCATTAATGAGCGCATTTACAATTTTGGATGCCGGAGCTAACCGGTAAGCCGTAATTTTTATTTCTGATACCTGTGGATCCATCGCTGCCTCGCGCAGCAGATCAATTACCGACGTAAAAGCATGATACGGAAAGTGTAACATCACATCCTGTTTAATGATCACGTCTGTTACCCGGTTAACATTTTTAAGAAACGGATGAATTATTGTTTTTTTTCGTATACTCTTTTGTTCAAAAACAGATTCGGGAAAATTCATAAAATGCTTAAAATTATGGATTCTCCCACCGGGAATAATCGCATCCTTGCTTTTCAAACTCAACCGCTGAATCAGGTAGGCGAGCAATCCGGCATCTATATTTTTATCGTACAAAAACCTAACCGGTTTGCCCTTTCTTCTTGTTTTTAAACCCTTTCGTATTTTTTGAGCATACGAAGTACTTAGGTCGGTATCCAGGTCAAATTCAGCATCGCGGGTAAGCTTTATAATGTGTGCCGAATACTGATCATAGCCCAGAAAAGAAAAAATTTGTGGAAGACAAAATCGAATCACGTCTTCCAAAAGGATGATATAATGCGTACCGGGTGCTGAAGGGAGGAGAATAAACCGGGGAAGTACTGTTGTCGGAACTTCTATTAGTGCATATTTACTCTTGGCAGGTGCTTTTTTACCAGACAATACCACGGCGAGATAGATGCTTTTTTCACGCAGGGAAGGAAAATTCTTGATACTCTGAATCATCAGGGGAATTATGGAAGAGGCAACTTCTTCATCATAAAATGTACGTACAAATTTTTGCTGGTCGCGGCTCAATTGCTTTTCGGAAACCAGAAAAATTTTTTGGATTTTGAGCTCGTTGATGATGATTTTCCAAATCCGGTCAAATTCCCGCTGCTGCTCCAAAACGATTAGCTGAATTTGATCTAATATCTTTTGAGGGTCGTGTTCAACATGCATTCCGGCTTTTTTCCCCAGGTCCTGCATCCGTTTTAGCGCCGCCACTCTTATCCTGAAAAATTCATCAAGGTTGTTTGAAAATATACCCAGAAACCTAACGCGTTCACTGATTGAGACAGAAGGGTCAGCGGCTTCCTGCAATACCCTTTCGTTAAATGCCAGCCAACTGATATCGCGAACGATTGTTCTGCCTTTAGCTTTTATCATACTCCTTTCTTATACGGTAAAATTAGGTAAATGGAGTATGGGAAGATGACTAAGCCGGTAAATACTGCCTTACAGATCCTGGATTTTTTCAATTAGGGAAGTTGTTGAGTAACCTTTTACAAGCGGCACAATTTTTACCTCCCCTCCATTCTTGATCACGTCTTCAGCTCCCACCACTTGTTCAACAGCATAGTCGCCCCCTTTAACCAGTGTGTCGGGCGTTATCATTCGAATCAATTCAATAGGCGTTGGTTCGTCGAAGGTCACTACGGCGTCCACCATGGATAAAGACGCAAGCATTTTTGTTCTAAATAATTCAGAATGTACAGGTCTGCCGGATCCTTTTAATCCTGCTACCGAAAGGTCCGTATTGATGCCCACCACCAGGATATCACCCAACATCGCAGATTGTGACAGAATTTCGAGATGTCCTTCATGTAAAATATCAAAACATCCGTTGGTAAACACAATACTTTTATCCAAAAGTCTCCAGCGCTTTATTTGGTGACGCATTCCGTCAAACGTGAAAATTTTATTACTTATTTTCTCCGGGTATTTCATACTTGTTTTGGTTTATGATTGGTAATAAAATTAAACAAACTATCCCGGTAAAAATAATGATTCCCGTTTGTGTGATCCACAAAATCCATCCAAATCCCAAAGCCGGTCCCTCAGCTATTTCATACAAAGGCAGCAATTTCTGAATAGTATATTGATACGCCCCAATTCCGCCCTGCGTAGCCAGCATGGCAATACTGCCGAAACTCAATATGGCAAAACATGCTTTCAGTCCAAGTTGACTAACCGCCTCCATGGTGTATAGTCCCACGCGGATACTTAATAAATAGATAGTCCAGATAAATATCGTGTGAAATATAAAAAGCCATTTGTTTTCCATATGGCGGATACTGCTAACGCCCTGCCATATTCCTTTAAGGAGTTGCTTTGCTTTTTGGATAAAGGAAGATGATGAAAAGATTTTCGCGAGAAAAAACATGACAACCGCAACGGTAGCGACAATCATCCCCGCCACGACTATTTTGTAGATTTTAAAATGGCCGTCGGCATCATAAAGTACATTGTTGAGTTGTACCGACGCATATTGATTGATATTGTCAAACTGAATAAGAACAGTGATTAAAATGACAAGCACAAGACATATAAAATCACAGGCCCTTTCGGTAATCATGGTTCCGATTAACTTGTCGGCAGGTATCTTTTCGTGCTTGGCCAAAATAGTACATTTCATTACTTCACCCAGGCGGGGAAAGAGCAGGTTAAAAAAGTATCCCAGCAGTGTAGCGATAAAGGTATATGTAACGGAAGGCTGATAACCAAGAGGACGAATCAAAATTCTCCACCTAAGCGCCCTGCTGTAGTGACTGATCAGAAGCATACCCATTACGGGTAAAATTAACCAGTAGTTAGCGCTTTTGAGGGTATCTGTCAGATGCTGCTTATTCTCTTCCGACAGTTGTGAAGCACTCCACCATAAAAGGAAAATACCTATTCCCAGGAAGAAAATATACTGAAGCGTATTTACTGCTTTTTTTCTCATATTAAATCAATACCTGGCTATTCCCAGTCAATCAGTAAGGAATGGTACGGCCCTGGCACCCCACTTTCTGTCCGTTTCTATTCAGGACAAAAGGTTACCTTCTTTTGGAAACACTATAGCCGGTTTGAATTGTTTGGCTTCCTCAAAATCCATTGTGGCATACGCTATTATAATTACGGTATCTCCTACAGCACCCTGCCTGGCAGCAGGTCCGTTAAGACAGCAAACACCCGATCCGCGTTTGCCTTTAATTAAGTACGTTTCTATTCGGGAGCCATTGTTCACATTTACAATCTGCACCTTTTCATTTTCTATTAAGTTCGCCCCATCCATCAGGTCTTCATCCAAAGTAAGGCTCCCTATATAATTTAAATTGGCTTCAGTAATTACCGCCCTGTGTACTTTTGATTTCAGAATTTCAATTTGCATAGCCTGCAAAATTAAGCGGTAATACCATATTATCAATCAGTCTTACTTTACCCATATAAGCAGCTACCAACGCAACTACTCTGGCTTGTCCGTTCCACGCCTCCAAAAGTCGCAAATCGTCAGTTGCGGCAATCTCCACATAATCCGGCTGAAGGCCTTTCAGCAACAACATGTTTTTTGCTGCTGCCAGCAATTCTTTCAGGCACCCTTCTTTTATGTTTGAATTCATATAGGTTAACGCATCAAAAATTGCGGCGCTCCTTTCCTTTTCTTCATCACTAAGCCTGAGGTTACGGCTACTCATGGCCAAGCCGTTTGATTCGCGGAGCGTGGGACAAATGATCACCTCTATCTGCATTTTTAATAAAGTGAGGAGTTTCTTAATTACCAAACACTGTTGGTAATCTTTTTGTCCAATATACAACCGATCAGGTTCAACAAGTTGCAGCAGGCGGCGCATCACCTGGCAAACGCCCTGAAAATGTCCGGGACGGTACTTCCCTTCGAGTGCCGATTCCAGATGCCCCAATTCGTATGTTTCATTTTGGGGTACTCCGGGAGGGTAAATTTGTGGAATATCGGGGAGGAAAAGAACATCACACGCAGCTTTTTCCAGCAGATAAATATCCTTTTCCACCGTCTTGGGGTACAGTTCGTAGTCTTTAGGATCGTTAAACTGGGTTGGATTTACAAAAATGCTGCATACTGTCAGTTCGTTTTCCCCTCTGGCGCGCCTCACGAGAGACAAGTGCGCCTCGTGCAAGGCGCCCATAGTGGGTACAAAGCCACTTTTTTTTCCCGAAAGCCGTTCTTTCTTCAAATAAGCCTGCAGATCTGCCGATTGTCGAAAAATAAACATAATGGCGTTAAAAGTAGTAATTACAACCCTTTCCCAAACAGTTTCCGTAAAAAAAACCTAACTTTGCGCACTCTTGCACATATTTATTAATTCTAACATAACTGAAACCGGAAGATGTCTACAAAGAAACGAATTCTATTTATCGCCAATGAAATGTCTCCCTACCTTGAGCTTACCGAGTTTTCTGAGGTTGTAAATCACCTGGCGATTAAAGCGAATGAAAACGGATTTGAAGTTCGATGTATCATGCCCCGTTTCGGAACTATTAATGAAAGAAGGCATCGGTTGCATGAAGTAGTTCGGTTATCCGGAATTAACGTGTCTGTTGACAATGAAGATTTTCCCCTTCAAATAAAAGTTGCTTCCCTGCCTAACGCCCGTCTGCAGATTTATTTTCTTGAAAATGAAGACCTGTTTAAACGGAAATTTGTTTTTACAGATGAGCAGGAAACCTGGTTTGATGACAACTGGCTTCGTACTGTATTTTATTGTAAGGGAGCGCTTGAAACGGTCAAAAAATTTGGCTGGCCCCCGGACATTATTCATTGCAGCGGTTGGATGACGGGATTGATTCCACTCTATTTGAAAACGGCCTATAAAAAGGAACCCGTATTCAGCAACAGTAAGATTGTGTATACCATCGGGCAAAACACTTTTAAAGAAAAGATCTCCGCTGACTTCTCTAAAAAAATCGCTATACACGCTTCCATTAAAGAAAAGGACCTCGAACCTTTTAAAGAAAACAACAATACGGCTATGTTCCGCGGGGGTGCCACCTATGCTGATGCAATTAGTTTTGGTGCTGCAAAAGTGGAAAAAAAACTCAGTGATGAGTTTGCAAAAGTGAAAGGGAAAAAGATTCTTCCGTTTAAAGCCGATTCAGATTTAACAGACTATTTACAATTGTATAACGACCTTGCGTGATAGCTTTACATTCGGTATTAGCCCGTGCTTTGCCTTTGATAATTAATGCCATGTATGTGCTATAAAAAACCCCTCTATTAAAAACATATCAGGTGAAGTTGAAATTTCTGCTGTTCTCCATCGGACTTGGAACACTGGCTATATTATTGAATACAAATTGCACAAAAATTAATCCGACAGACATTGGTACCGATCTCCTACCGGCGGTAGATAATGTGCATACTTTTGAAACCAGTTTACGAGTATATGCCGACAACCTTTTGATGAATGACTCCTCCACCATCAGCTATGCAGAAGATCACGCATTAGGTATTATTGAGGATGACCCCGAATTTGGCAAAACCGATGCAGAAATTTATTTTGGAATAAAGCCGGCTTCAGCAGGTAAAAATCCTTTTATCAATCCAGACAGTATTGTAGGGATGGACTCCGTTATTCTGAGTCTTACGTATACCGGTGTGTACGGCGACAGTAACAGCGTTCAGAAGTTTAGCGTGTTTGAAATCACCGACCCTGCCTTCAAAGACAGCGCAGGCTACCCCATTAACCATCCCGGTTTTCTTACAAGCAATAGCACACTGGGAAGCGCCGCGGTTACGCTTTCCACCATAGACGATTCAAAAACGATCATAATAAAAAAGGACACCCAGGTGGTTTCCAACCTGCTGCGTATTCCATTAGATACCGCACTTGGGAAACGCTTTGCTGCGTATGACACCAATACCGTTTATATTTCCGGCAACCGTGATTCTGCTTTTCAAAAAGTATTTAACGGGTTTGCAGTAAAAACGGACCCGGGTTCTACGCAAAAATCTGCGTTAACCTATTATAATCTATATGATGAAAACACCAAGCTTACCTGTTATTATCGCGTGAAAAGAAACGGAAATACAGACACGGTAGCTACAGATTTTTCATTGTACCGAACCAGGACTTTTGCAGCCTATGCAGCCAATAATGTAAAGCGCACCCCCATGCATGGATATGCAGCCCTTGATACGGCAACAGCGATTACAGATGCCGAAGCAATTTATCTCCAATCATCTCCCGGATCGTACGCGATATTGAATATACCCGGGCTAGACACGTTGCAGAATTATGTGATTCATCGTGCTGAACTCACCTTTGAACCGCTTACATCCGCCGGCAATTCAATCTATGATACACCCGAGTATCTTTTTCTGGATATAGCAGACAGTGCTAACCATCGGTTTTTAACCATACCGGATGACTTTAATTACTCCTTTAATAACTACACCTACAACAGGCAGAGCTTTGGCGGTTATTTAAAAAACAACAAATACTTTTTCAACCTCACCCGTTATGTGCAAAATAAAGTAACTACTAAAAGCAGCAATTACGGATTAAGGCTGTTTGCACCCAAGACCACTCTGGATTTTTATACCTATCCTAAAGAATCCGGATCGGTAATGATGCCTAACCGGCTGGCGTTTCAAATAAACCCCCTGATCGCCAAAGGCAGAGTAATTGTGGGCGGTGGAAGCCATCTCACACAGCCGATGCGCATACGGATTATTTATTCAAAAATTTAATTGCCAACCTTCTTATCTTTGCGCCATTCTTAAAATTTACGGGTATTGATTTTGCCCGTCAAACACTTAAAAATATCCTTTACAATGCCTTACTTTTTTACTTCCGAAAGTGTATCTGAAGGACATCCCGATAAAGTTGCGGATCAGATATCTGACGCACTGATTGACCATTTTTTGGCCTTTGACCCTAACAGTAAAGTAGCCTGCGAAACACTGGTTACCACCGGGCAGGTAGTGCTGGCCGGAGAGGTAAAATCTAAAGCTTATCTTGATGTACAGGAAATTGCGAGAGGTGTTATTCGCAAAATTGGTTATACCAAAAGCGAGTATATGTTTGAAGCCCACTCTTGTGGGGTGTTATCGGCTATTCATGAACAATCGGCCGATATCAACCAGGGTGTTGATAAAAAGAAAAAGGAAGATCAGGGTGCCGGTGACCAGGGGATGATGTTTGGTTATGCGACCAATGAAACAGATAATTATATGCCTTTGGCGCTTGACCTTGCCCATGCCCTGCTTGTTGAACTTTCCAACCTAAGAAGAGAAAACAAGCAAATCAAATACCTCCGCCCTGATGCAAAAAGCCAGGTAACGCTCGAGTACGATGACAATCACAAACCTATCCGTATAGATGCCATCGTTATTTCCACCCAGCATGACGACTTTGGAACTGAAGCCAAAATGCAGGAGCAGATCAAAAAGGATATTATTGAAATCCTTATCCCGCGGGTAAAAAAGAAATACAGGAAATACGCTAAACTTTTCAACAATAATATTAAATACCACATCAACCCAACAGGGAAGTTTGTGATTGGCGGGCCTCATGGTGATACCGGATTAACCGGTCGAAAAATTATTGTAGATACTTACGGCGGTAAAGGAGCACATGGAGGCGGTGCATTCAGTGGTAAAGATCCTTCAAAAGTGGATCGTTCGGCTGCCTATGCAACCCGTCATATTGCGAAAAATCTGGTCGCTGCCGGAGTTGCAGACGAAGTGCTGGTTCAGGTATCGTACGCAATAGGTGTTGCCAAACCCACCAGTATTAATGTTAATACTTTCGGTACCTCCAAGCTAAAACTTTCCGACGGACAAATTGGCAAAACCGTTGAGAAGATTTTTGATATGCGCCCCTATTTCATTGAAAAACGTTTGAAGTTGCGCAATCCCATTTATAGCGAAACGGCTGCATACG
>JADZFY010000266.1 GCA_020854215.1 Chitinophagaceae bacterium
AATTGCGAGAAAAAAATTACAAAACGACTATATTCGTTCCCTAATAGGCATATCATGAAAACACTAATCACCCTCTTCGGTTTACTCTTCTTCCTCCAGTTGCATGCTCAAAAAGCAAAAAAGAACAATCCCGCTTACTTTGTTTTTGATGAAAACGGAAAAGGTTGTAAACCCGAGAATGCAAAATATTTGGGAGTACTTCAAAAACTAAATGATACGGCGTATGCGTGGAAGTATTACCATTTTGACGGGCCGCTGATTTCGTTTGAAACATATAGAGACAAAGAAATAACGCTGCCCCATGGCGAGTTTGTTTATTATGGGGTGGACGGAAAGATGGATTCCTCGGGCTACGTATTTGAAGGAAAGAAAAATGACTGGTGGTATTTTTATACCGATTCATTCACATTATGGAAAAAGGAACAATATGATATGGGGAAGCTAATCAAACGGATGGAACTTGCCGCCATTGCTGCCGAAAGAGAAGCGCTTCAAAAGAAATCTGAAGCTGAGCAACATTGGGGCGAAGTTGAAGCGGTTTTTAAAGGTGGCGATTCAGATTGGATCAGCTATATTCAAAAAAATATCAACTACCCCGATCGGGCAAATAATTTAAAAAGGGAAGGCAGTTTGGTGTTGCAGTTTATAGTAAACACCGATGGTACAACCAGTGATTTCCGGATACTGAAATCGGTTGAATATTCGCTCGATGAAGAAGCCATTCGCCTGATTGCGGCATCTCCTAAATGGCGCCCTGCCCATCAGGACGGAAAGTTAGTGAAGGCTTATCGAAGGCAACCTTTAACCTTTCAACTGCCAAAATAAATAAGCATTCACGTGCTCCTCCTCCTGTATCTGTGGGCTATAAATCGCTCCCCGGTCCTACACTTGGAAATTCCCCCAGCGCTTTAATCGCTTCCTCGTGCAGATAGTCTTTGCGTTTAAGTTCAAAATTTCTGCCTAAGTATAGCCGCCGCACCTGGTCATCTTCGGCTAATTCTTCTGCTGTGCCGTGTTTAAATATCTTTCCGTCAATCAGCAGATAGGCTCTGTCGCAAATAGAGAGGGTTTCGTTTACATTATGGTCGGTGATAAGGATACCGATATTTTTGTATTTCAGCCGGGCTACCACCGACTGAATATCTTCCACGGCAATAGGATCCACGCCGGCAAAAGGCTCATCCAGTAAAATAAACTTTGGATCAACTGCAAGTGCACGGGCAATTTCCGTACGTCTTCTTTCACCGCCACTCAGTGAGTCGCCATTGTTTTTACGTACATGATGCAAGTGGAACTCATCCAGCAGTTCTTCGAGTTTTTTCTTTTGTTCGGCTTTGCTCAGTTTGGTGATTTCCAAAACGGCGGCGATATTATCTTCTACGCTCAGCTTGCGGAATACAGAAGCCTCCTGCGGCAGATAGCCGATTCCCATTTGTGCCCTTTTGTACATAGGCAGCCTGGTAATATTTTTGCCTTCCAGAAACACTTCGCCGTCATCGGGCTTAATTAAGCCCACCACCATGTAAAATGTAGTCGTCTTTCCGGCTCCGTTTGGCCCAAGTAATCCAACGATCTCGCCCTGCCGTACATTCACCGATACCTGGTTAACTACCGTGCGGCTCCCATATTGTTTTACTAAGTTGCTGGTATGTATGGTTATGCTCAAGTTGCCAACATTTGCGACAAAAATACAGGATAGCAGCTAATCCGCGCTGCATTTGCCGGATTCTTTAACAGCGATTTGCAGCTCGTGGTTCAGGAATGGTGCCGTTTCTCATTTCGCAGGTTTGGTTTCAAAATGACCGCTTTATATTATGTTTGCAAATTATTTTGAACATGTAGCATCAGAACAATGAAAGTTATTGAGCATCTGCGTCAGGCTAAGGGAACATTAATATCTTTTGAAATTCTGCCTCCTTTGAAGGGCAAAACCATCAATTCCATTTACGATCATCTGGACCCGTTAATGGAATTCAAACCGTCGTTTATAAACGTTACCTACCACCGGGCAGAGCATATTTTTAAGAAAAAAACGGACAGTAGCTTCGAAAAAGTGGAAATCAGAAAACGCCCCGGAACGGTAGGTATTTGCGCTGCGATAATGAATCACTATAAAGTAGATGCGGTTCCCCACCTAATTTGCGGGGGGTTTACGGTTCGGGAAACAGAAGACGCATTGATTGATCTGTACTTTTTGGGGATAGACAATGTGCTGGTGCTCCGTGGTGATGCATCAAAAAATGAATCCTTTTTTGAACCCGAACCCGAGGGCCATCGCTATGCAATAGACCTGCTCAAACAAACCATAAACCTCAATAACGGTATATATCTGGAGGAAAGCATCCGCAACGGATTCAGAACCAATTTTTGTATTGGCGTAGCGGGCTATCCGGAGAAGCATTTTGAGTCGCCCAATACATCAACCGATATGCGTTATCTGAAAGCTAAAGTGGACGCCGGGGCAGAATATATTGTGACGCAAATGTTTTTTGATAACCAGAAGTATTTTGATTTTGTAAAGAATTGCAGAGCCAGTGGCATTGATGTGCCCATTATTCCCGGATTGAAACCCGTTTCTTCTATTAAACAACTCACCATTTTACCCCGCACATTTCATGTGGATATTCCCACAGACCTAAGTACCGAAATACTAAAATGTAAAACAGATGCTGATGTGGAACTGGTAGGTACGGAATGGCTGAAGCAACAATCCATTGAACTCAAAAAGGCAGGTGTGCCTGTACTTCATTACTATACGCTGGGTAAACCGCGTATTATTGAAAACGTGGTAAAGGCTGTGTTTTAACGGAGCCTGGATGAGAGGTGGCTGCCGGTAATGTTACCTAAACGCTTTCACAAAAGTCCAACAAGATCAATGCTTAAATACCCAGTTGTTTTTCTATTGCCTGTTTGGCTATTTCAAATCTAACGTCATCATCACCGCTGATGGTAACCCACGGTGTTTCCTGGTTTATCATAATATTCCGGTATATCAGGAATAATCTCTCTCTTGTTTGAAAATCGGGATATTCGCGAAGCTCATCTTTTACCCAGGGCAAATCCGTATTACACAACAGATAAAGATCATAACGCCGAATGGCAATCTGGTCTATGATCCATTGATGGCATTGATGAAATACAAATTCACACCACACTTTCATCACGTACATGTCGGTATCTACAAATAGCAATGGGTTTTGCAGTGGTGATTTATTTGTATATTTTTCCAACACCAGTTCGGCGGTATGATCCTCCAGTGCTATCTGTCCTCTGGCAATTTCCAGCAGGTTAGCATACGAATAGTCTGTGCCGTGGGTAAGGAGATATTCACGGGCATATTCCCTGCACCATAAAGTATTGTAATATTCGGCCAACTGCCTGCACAGTGTACTTTTTCCGGTTGACTCCGGGCCGATGACAACTATTTTTTTAAGTGGATGCATGTTGAATTAAAATATACGCGTGCCCGTTAATGCGATTGAAGTTCATCGCACAATGATCAGGAAAGATACATAATGTAAGGTATTCCCGAAGACGCCTTCACACAATATACATTTGAAGCAATATCTTTAACGGATAAATGATCAAACAATGAGAATCGCTGTTTTAGGAGCGGGCATGGTGGGAAGAACAATTGCTGCGGATTTATCTGCTTTTTTTGATGTGACGGCTGTTGACAAAAATGCCGGCTCGCTTGCGCTATGCAAACAAAGAAATCCTTCGGTTACTGTAATGCCATTCGATTTTTCTGTACCAACGGCATTGGCGGAAATATTGAAACCCTTCGAGCTGGTTGTGGTTGCTGTTCCCGGGTTTTTAGGATTTGAAGTGTTGAAGCAGGTAATAATGGCAGGAAAAAATACGGTGGATATTTCTTTTTCTTCTGAAGATGCCCTTCAATTAGATGCACTCGCCCGCGAACAGCAGGTTACGGCAATTGTGGACTGCGGAGTGGCGCCAGGCATGAGTAATCTCGTTCTTGGCCGTTATAATGAAGAGATGAGCGTGGATGCCTTTGAGTGTTATGTGGGCGGGCTGCCAAAGTTCAGAAAGAAGCCTTTTGAATATAAAGCACCGTTTTCGCCTGTTGATGTGATTGAAGAATACACCCGACCGGCGAGAGTGATGGAGAACGGATATATGGTAACCAGGGATGCATTAACTGAAACTGAGTTAATGGAGTTTGATGGCATAGGTACACTCGAGGCTTTTAATACCGATGGGCTGCGCTCCTTATTGAATACCATGCGCCATATTCCCAATATGAAAGAGAAAACACTCCGTTATCCCGGACATGCTGAACTGATTACTGCGCTGCAGCGTAGCGGATTCTTTGACAAGGATGAAATAATGTGCGAGGGCACCGCGATCTCACCACTAAAATATACTACTGCTGTTTTGTTTAAGGAGTGGGCACTTCTTCCGGGTGAAGAGGAGTTTACCGTGATGAAGATTGTAGTGAAAGGAGAGCAAAATGGCAGACGAAAAACGGTGGAGTATGCGCTACTGGATCATTACGATACCCACACCCAAACCACTTCCATGGCCCGATCTACCGGTTATACCTGCACCGCAGCCGTACACCTTCTGGCAAAAAAGCTTTTTGCAGAACCCGGTGTTTTTCCTCCGGAGAAAATCGGGAAGTATGAATCGTGTTTTTCCTTTGTGCTTCAACACCTGAAAGAAAGGAATGTAGTATGGACTAAAAAAGAATGGTAATCCCGGGCATTGGGCAGAAAATAAAATGCCTGCCTTGAATGGGTTAATCGTGAAACCTAATACATAAAACCAGCGTGTCTCAAATTTGGCATCAGGTCTGTCTTCAGAATGCCGGGAAAGTTTTGGATTCACACAAAAAAAAGAGATGCACGCCAATGCATCTCCTGAAATTTATTATCGAACGTACTTTGCTATTCTGTTTCTGCAATTACTTCTTTCACCTCAGGCACCATTCTTTTCATCATACCTTCAATACCTGCTTTTAGTGTAATCATGGACGAAGGACAGCCTGAGCAGGAGCCCTGCAAGGTAAGATTTACCACGCCGTCGTCATAGCTTTTGAACTGAATAGCGCCGCCATCCATCTCCACCGCCGGTTTCACATAGTTGTCCAAAATTTCTTTAATTCGTTTAACGATATCATCGTCATCGGCCAACACGGCATTGGTTGCTTCGGGTTTCAGTGCTGCAACTTCATCTTCATTAATGATTGCCTTACCATCTTCCAGGTATTCTTTTAAAAAACCACGAATAGAAGGAATAACGTCCTGCCATTCCGTTTCCACAGTTTTGGTAAGCGTTACAAAATTGCTGGCAATAAATACCGATTTTATAAACGGAAATCCAAAAAGTTCCTGAGCCAATGCAGAAGGTGCGGCAGTTTCGATATCCGGAAAATCAATACTTTTTCCGGGATATAATAATTTATTAGCCACAAACTTCATGGTTTCCGGGTTCGGCGTCATTTCCGTATAAATACTTATTACCGGATTACCTGTCCTGATCATACACGCAAATTTTAAGTGCCAAAGATAAAAAATTAAGCGTTATATACTCATTTTCTCAGGATGCGGGGGCGAAGTGATTAGGTATTCCCTCTGCGATATTGTAAATTCGGGGTGCATAAACTCCTGTAGTTTAATGATCTCTCGCTTTTATCACCAATAAATTGAATGTTATGATTTCTCCCAAAATCGAAAAATCTCTAAATCAACAAGTTCAGTTAGAAGCCGAATCATCTCAAATATACTTAGCCATGGCCAGTTGGGCAGAAGTGGAAGGTTATAATGGCATTTCCGACTTTTTGTTTAAACACTCCGATGAAGAACGGATACACATGCTCAAGCTTGTGAGGTTCATCAATGAGCGGGGCGGGCATGCTATTGTTCCCGCGCTTGTTCAACCTGCGGCCAAATACAAAGGCGTTCGTCCGTTGTTTGAACAAGTGCTCAATCATGAAATTCATGTGAGCACCGAGATCAATAAATTGGTTGACCTCTGCCTGAAAGAAAAGGATTATACCACCCACAACTTTCTGCAATGGTATGTGAGCGAACAAATAGAGGAAGAGGCGCTTGCAAGAAGAGTAATTGATAAGCTGAAACTGATTGGTGACGATAAGGGTGGGTTATACTTACTCGACCGGGATATTAATACCATCGAAAACGCGCTTAAACTGGAGAAAGGGAAATAGCAATCCCCTACTCATCTCACACAAAAAATGCCTGAAGGGTTTTTTCGCAAAGAAGGTTCAGCCGTTGGGAAAATAGAATTTTTGACGGTAAATATTCGTCAGCGCACGGTGCCTGGTGTTTCTTGTGACATCGGGTAAACGGATATTATTTTTGCCTGTTTTCTCAATCCCCTGTTAACTTGCAGCCTGTCTTTGCATTTTCAGGAGTATTCATTGCAGGGCAATCCAACATGACAACCAAATCATCTCCACGCAATATTGAACAAAAGGAAGTAAGTCTGCTTTATTTGTTCTTCACATTTCTTAAAGTGGGAACAGTGTCTTTTGGTGGTAATATGGCGTTGATATCCGTTGTAAAAAATGTAATGGTGGACAGGGATAAAACGTTGAAAAACGAGATGGTGTTGGAGGCGGTAAGTATTGGTAGTCTGTTGCCGGGGCCGCTGGCGGTTAACGTTGTTGCCTATATTGGTTACACGCTTAAAAAATCCCTGGGTGCAATCGTAAGCATGGTAGCGATTTTGCTACCTGCTGTAATGTTGATGCTTGTTATTTCCTGGCTGTATTTTCGGTTTGGCGTGAACCAGCGATTTAATGGGGTGCTGCTCTATATTACGGGTGCGGTAGCCGCTATTATACTCGCTACTGCGTTGCAATTGTATAGCCAGGGGTTGAGGGGAAGCTGGGTGAAATCAAGCCTTGCTGTTGTGGGGGCGATAGGCGTGGTGCTCAGCAATAGATTTAGTTTTACGCTCCTTCTTATTGTTGCCGGCGGGTTGGCAGGATGGTGGTTAAAACTTCATGGAGCCGGGGGTGCTGTCAATAACAAAGCCGTATCGCCGGTGTTCACAAAAACCAAAGTACGGACTATGGGCACAATAGTAGCCTGGGTGGCGTTGGGTGGTTTATTGCTATTGTTTGTAAGCAGGGCGTATTCCTATACTTCTATAATCCTTTTGAAGATCGTGTTCATCTTTTCCGGTATCAGTTTGTCTTTGTTTGGAGGTGGTTACGTGATGATCCCCATAATGCAGTCGCTTTTTGTGACAGAGTTGCACTGGCTCACCCGTCAGGAGTTTATTGACGCCATCGCATTCAGTCAGTTAACACCCGGGCCAATTTTGGTGAGCGCCACTTTTATCGGCTATAAGTTGTATGGCTTTGCAGGTGCACTACTGGCAACGGTTTCTATTTTTGCGCCTTCGGCGTTGTTGATGATATTGGTATCGAGAATTTACAGCATTATCAGTCATTTGCAATACGTAAGGCATATCTTAACCGGAGTAAAATCGGTAGTGATTGGGCTGATAGCCGGAGCTGCGATAAAAATTGGTATGCACGTACAATGGAATGTTTCACTGGCGCTCGTTACTACCGCAAGTTTTGTGATGTTGTACTTTTACAAAATCAGTCCGGTGTATATTATACTCGTTTGCGCGATTATCGGAATGCTATTGTGGTATTTTAATTTTGGCTAAAAAATTTACACACTAATGACCTCCCCAATTGTTTCGGGAATTCAGTTTATTGGTACACAGCGATCGGGTTCGAATCTTATGCGGGTAATGCTGGAGCAACACCCTGCAATTGCGGCACCCCATCCGCCGCACCTGCTGCATAATTTTTTGCCCCTGATGTCTCACTATGAACCGTTGAATGAAAAAAATTATGCCTTGTTGGTGAGTGATATGGTGGATTATGTGAATGCCAATCCGGTTCCCTGGGAAGGGGTAACTTTTGATAAAGCTGACATCATAACCCGGTCAAAAAGCTATCATATTTTCGAAGTTTTTCGCTTGATTTACGAAGGCATTGCGCTGGCTAAAGGTGCCAGGTACTGGTGTTGCAAGAGTATGCAAAACCTGTTCTACTCAAACGATATGGAGCAGTTCGGGCTCAATCTGAAATATATTTTTTTGTACAGAGACGGGAGAGACGTGGCTTTGTCGTTTAAGAAAGCGATTGTTGGAGATAAGCACGTGTATTTCCTGGCGAAGCAATGGAAAGAAGAACAGGATATTTGCCTCAAACTGTATCGGCAATTCGGAAACGAAAAAGTATTTTTAATGAATTATGAAAAGCTGGTAGCCACACCCGAAACCTGCATGAAGGAGTTATGTACTTTTTTGGATGTCGCCTATCAGCCGGAGATGCTCCAATACTACCGGTCGGATGCCTCTAAAGCAGCAGCAGCGGCGGGAGAGATGTGGAAGAACCTGGAGAAGCCGGTGATGAAAGAAAATACGCAAAAGTTTTTGAAAGAATTATCTGCAGACGAGATCGAGATTTTTGAATGGGTAGCAAAGGACACACTTGTGGCGCTGGGATATCCATTATACAGTCCGCTTTCTCAACCTTCACTCGTCAGTGCCGAAATGATACGCCTTTATCAGGAAGAAAACGCGGCATTTAAGCAACAATTTCTGAAAAATGCGCCGAGGAACGACGTAGAGAAGAGAACGCCCCAATTGCAGTTGTTGAATACGATTAGAGCCAGAACAAAATAAATTCATGGAGATTACAACAGCTTTGATTCAGGAAATTGCTGCTATTGCCGTAAAGGCTGGCGAAGCCATTTTGGAAGTATATCATTCGGGAGAAAGCATTCGGGTTTCACTAAAAGCAGATCATTCACCACTCACAATTGCCGATCAGCAATCGCATGACATCATCATGCAGGGATTGGTGCGAATGAACGATTACGTTCCGGTGTTATCGGAAGAAGGGGCGGATATACCTTACGATACAAGAAAACGATGGGATGAGTTTTGGTGTGTTGATCCCTTAGATGGCACCAAAGAATTTATTAACCGCCGCGATGAGTTTACCGTAAATATTGCATTAATTCAACACCGGCAACCCGTATTAGGCGTTATTTATGTTCCGGTTTATCAAACCCTGTATTACGGTGCAACAGGATGCGGAAGCTGGAAGCAGGAGAAAGGCAAACCCGCCATTGCGTTGCAGCCGGATAAAGCAACAGAAAACTGGGTGGCAATAGGAAGCCGCTCACACGCCAGTGCAGCAGAAAGCGAAATACTGAATCAATACCCGGTTACCAAAACCATAGCCGCAGGAAGCTCCCTAAAATTCTGCCGGATAGCAGAGGGTGCCGCACAAATTTATTACCGGCATGGTCCAACAATGGAATGGGATACTGCTGCCGGACAGGCCATTGCCGAAAATAGCGGTGCAGTGATGACGGCCGCAGACGGAACCGCATTTCTCTACAACAAACCGTCGTTACTGAACGGGAGTTTTATTTGTAAGGTGAGATGAGCGCGTTCGTAAATGGAAGGTGATCAATTCCTCATTTTATATAGAACAGTTTTCGCTTCCGGCAACTCAGGTTTCAATTTATTTCAAAATTATCCGGAGTGTTTATTGTTCCGCAGGTGCTAATTGGTAAACTTATACCCCACGCCTCTAATGGAATGGAAGTATCGTGGGTTTCGGCTGTCTTCTTCAAAATATTTTCGGAAGCTGAGAATAAAATTGTCAACGGTGCGGGTGGTGGGGTAAACATTATAACCCCAAACCGCCTGCAAAATTTTTTCCCGGGGTACTACATCATTCTTGTTTTCCAGCAGCAGTTTCAACAGCATCGCTTCTTTACGACTCAGTTCGATGGTTTCTCCGCGAAAATTGAGGGCCGTTTGTGCTTTAAAGTCAATGGAATTTTTTCCAAACCGGTATTGATCGCCAACGGTTTCCTTATCCTGTAATTTTTTATTTTTACTGATCAGTTTTTTGATGCGCAATAACAGCTCTTCCAGGTTAAATGGTTTGGTAATATAGTCATCTGCGCCTTTTTTTAACCCCAGCACTTTTTCAGCGCTGCTGCTCTTGGCGCTCACCATTAATATGGGTGTATCGTTATTGTTTAACCGCACGTGTTCGGTAACGGCAATACCATCAATCTCCGACAGCATTACATCCATAATGATCAGATCAAAATACTCTTCAGCGATCTTTTTTAAAGCCTGCGCGCCATTATCTGCGCAGGTTACTTCGTATCCTTCCAGCTCAAGGTTAAGTTTTAATGCCTCCTGCAGGTTTTCTTCATCCTCTACCAGTAAAATGTATCCTTGTTCTGTTGCTTTGCTCATGTTAGGTTATTGGTTGTTGGTAACGATACTACAAAAATACAGCCGGACGGAGAATTATCCTTCACCGTGATGTTTCCGTTGTGATCGGTGATGATCCTTTTGGTCAGATACAACCCAAGTCCTGTGCCTTTGGTATTGCGCGTATTTTCATCTCCCGCCCGGTAAAACTTTTCGAATATCTTTCTCTTTTCATTTTCGGCAATCCCTTTACCCTCGTCGGCAACAGATAATAGTGCATGTTTTTTATGCCTGTTCAGCGATACCGTAACCGGTTTTTGTTTGCCGGAGTATTTAACGGCATTCTCCACGAGGTTGTTAACAGCTAATCGCAGCAGGAGACTATCTCCTCTTATAAAAACATCCGTTTCTATGTTGGTTTCGAGCGGCTGATGGGGGAACCGTGTTTTAAAATAGATGGCACTCTCCTGAATGAGATTACTCAGATCTATCCATTCTTTGTCTGACTGGTATTCGCCGGCATCTATCCGGGAAGCGAGCAAAATATTATTGCAAAGGTCATTTAGCCGGTTGGTTTCCTGTAAGGTATTGTGCAACAGCTTTTCCTGTTGCGATGCTTCGAGCGTACGTTTCAACAGGGTCTCAATATTGAGCTTTGCTACTGCAATCGGTGTTTTCAGCTCATGGGTGATCGCCATCATAAAGTTTTGCTGCTGGGTGTTGAGTTGAATCTGCCGCCGGGTAGCACGGTAAACAAAAACGGCTCCAACCAATATCAACAGCATAAAAGTTGCTCCTTCCCCTACATA
Organism: Chitinophagaceae bacterium; assembly: GCA_020854215.1. Classification (GTDB taxonomy): domain Bacteria; phylum Bacteroidota; class Bacteroidia; order Chitinophagales; family Chitinophagaceae; genus Agriterribacter. Next base: position 11,070 of record JADZFY010000266.1, read on the forward strand.
TTGTGCAATCTTTCTTTGTTCCTCTTCGTTGATTTCTGCCGCCTTCAACTGATAATCGGGTGCGTCTTTTTTTAACTGCAATAATTTGAATTCCGACATCCGGGTACTCTGATTCACAAGCGAAAGAAACCAGAATATTAAAGCGATAGTGATGTAAGTAAGCAGGAACCAGTAAGTAATGGTAATAAATGTGAGTCGTTTTCTGGTGTATAAATTACTCATTACTGTTCCACCTTTTCAATACGTATGCCGGCGTTCATTACGTGTTTGAGCGGATTTTCACGCATGATCTGCTCAAGCGTAAACGTGCAGGCGCCCGACCGGTTAAACCGGTACGGTTGCGGGGTGATAAGCTGTCTCACTTCATATATATCGTCCATGCCTGTTCCTAACCATCCTTTGTTATTGTCCGCAAGCGGAATATCTACACGCTGTTGTTTTGTAGTATCACCCGGAAGCTGGTAGGTGATGTTGAGCCAGATATTATTGAAATCATAGGCATGTGTATGCCGGAGCGTAACGTAAATATTATACCGGGCTGTGGTGTCGGTGATATCCAGTTGAATTGCCGGCTGAAAAGAGCGCTCCCATTTTTGTTGGGGGATGTTCACGTTTCTTTCAAAAACGCCAATGGGGTTACAGGCGGTACCATACCCTGCTATGATGGCAAAACATAAAGCAATAAAACCGGATGAACGCCGTATTTGTTTCAAGTGCATATCTTTTTTCTTACAAAACATTTAAAACCTGCTCCTTTGCTTTTTCCAGTTCGTCTTTCATCAGTACCACACATTTTTGTATCGTAGCGTCATAGGCCTTGGCGCCTGTGGTATTAATTTCTCTTCCTATTTCCTGTAAAATAAATGAGAGTTTTTTTCCTTTAGCCTGGCCATTCTCGCCAAGCAGTGACAGGAAATAATCACAATGGTTCTTCAGTCGAACCTGCTCTTCACTGATGTCAATCTTTTCAATATAGTAGATCATTTCCTGTTCCAGGCGGTTGCGGTCAAAATTATCCTTGCCCACATTATCCTCCAGCAGTTTGGTTAAACCTTCCCGTATTTTTTGCTGGCGGGTGGGCTCCAGGTCAATTACTTTCTTTTGCTGTTCGCGGATATTTTCAATGCGGCGGGTAAGATCTTTTTCAAGTACGGCTCCTTCGTCGTTTCTGTGCGCTTTAATGTGGTTCACTGCATGAAGCAACACCTGCCGAAATCCTTCCCAGTCATTATCGTCCAGCACTTCGGTTGATGGCACCACCACTTCGGGTAATTTTAACAGGGAGCTTAAAATAGAGCCGGTATCTAAATGCAGGTGAGTTGCCAACTCCGACAGAGACTGATAATACGCTTTGGCTAATTCCGTATTAATCACTACGGGTCGCGTTGCTCCGTTTTGTTTAAGGGTGATGGAACAATCAATGGTACCCCGGAGTAAATGTTCTGAAAGTATATTTCTGATTTCAAATTCGTAAGGCCGGAGTATAGACGGCATCTTAAGGGAAATTTCAAATTGTTTTCCGTTAAGCGATTTAATCTCCACCAAAAATGTTTTATTGCCCACCGCCTGTTCTGCTCTTCCAAATCCGGTCATTGATTGCAGCATAGTACCAATTGTTTATTTGGCAAGGTAATTTATTTTCCGAAGAGTTGACTAATGATTGTGTGCCGGGAGAGAGGGTGGATATCCCCCGGCTGCATGCGCTGCAGGGAAATATTTTCAATGCGGGTGCGAATCAAACGAAGTACGGGGAAACCGGTTTGCGCCATCATCTTACGCACCTGCCTGTTCTTACCCTCCGTAAGCACTAACTTTATCCATGATGTAGAAACATTTTTGCGAAACCGTATGGGTGGATTACGATCAGGAACTTGGGGTGCATTCTTCAGCAATTGCGATCTGCACGGCCGGGTAAGATATTTTTCACCATTGATATTGATGTGAACGCCGGCTGTTAACTGATGTTGTGCCGCTTCAGTAATTGTTCCTTCACACTGCGCCAGGTATTCACGCTCGTGTACAAACTTCGGATGCAGCAAGCGATGGTTCAGTGATGGATCGTTGCTAAGCAACAGCAGCCCTTCACTGTCGTAATCCAATCTTCCCACCGGGTACACATTTTTTTCAACAGTAAAAAAATCTTTCAAACACAACTTGCCTGGGGTTGCTGTAAACTGTGAAAGTACCATGTAGGGTTTATATATAATGTAGTATTTGAAATGCATAGCCAATAAAAAAGCCTCTCGTTTTGCGAGAGACTTCATTATATGGATGGGTTAGTAAGTACGGGAAAAACATTTCCCATCACAATATTAAAAATAATTTTTACTACCAAGAAAAAAATTCGATTAATTTTTATTCACATTTTTATTGTGTTGCTTGTGGATATCACCTGTGCTTTTCAAAATGGCTTGCAAAAAATACAAAATGGCAACAATTGTCTTTCACTTCTGCTTCGTGGAGCGAACACCATCTGCCGGTACGATGCTGATGTGTATTCTAAAATTCTGTTGAACGAACCTATCGTTTTCAATCTGCTGTAACTGTTGATATCACTGCATTAGCAGGGACTATTCGTTTTCTAATCGCATACAGCATTTACAGCTAACCAGGAGGATACAATTAGTTTGCCGAAGTTGTATCGCCTGTTTTACTTTTGTCAAAACTTCTCACATGAAATTTCCATCTCCGGTTTCTGTACAATGGCTGGCCGAATTAATCGGCGCCAGCATCACAGGTAACATTAACGGTTCGGTAACGGGAATCAATGAGATTCACAGAGTAGAATATGGTGATGTGGTGTTTGTAGATCATCCCAAGTACTACGACAAATGCATTCAGTCTGCAGCAACCTGTATCATTATTAACAATACCACCGACTTTCCGGAAGAAAAAACTTTATTGATAACCGCAAACCCCTTTGAAGCCTATCTAACTATTGTGCGTCATTTTCGGCCTTACACAGCGCTAACGCAACCTGTTAGTGATACCGCCGTAATTGGAGAAGGAACTTCTATTGCTCCGGGCGTGGTGATAGGGAAAGAAGTAACCATTGGAAAAGGTTGCATCATCCACCCCAATGTTACTCTGCTTGATCATTGCATTGTTGGCGATCATGTAATCATACAATCGGGCACGGTGATAGGTTCAGACGCATTTTACTATAACAGCAAAAAAGACCGCGATGTATGGTTTCGGAAAATGGAAAGTTGCGGAAGGGTGATTTTAGAAGACAATGTTGAAATAGGTGCGGGTTGTACCATTGACCGCGGCGTTACCCACGATACGCATATAAAGCGGGGTACCAAAATAGACAATATGGTTCACATTGGCCACGATACTATAATTGGAAGAAATTGTTTGATCGCAGCGCAGGTAGGAATAGCAGGTGGGGTAGAAATTCAGGATGGGGTAACCTTATGGGGACAGGTAGGCGTAAGCAAAACTTTAACCATTGAGGAGGGCGTAACCGTACTGGCACAAAGTGGAGTGAGTGGTTCGCTGAAGAAGGGAAGTTTATATTTTGGTAGTCCTGCGGGTGAAGCAGGTGAAAAGAAACGTGAACTCGTTTGGGTAAAACGAATTCCTGAATTGTGGAAAAAAGTAATGCAGGGGGACGATCAATAATTGCGCTCCGTTGCGTTTACTTCTGAAGGTATTTCGGTTTGTGGTTCGGGAGTTGTTACCGGTTCGGGAGTTAAGGCGGCCTTCATGCTTTCAACCGTATCCATGTTGGGATAGTAATCGTAGGGTAAAAAGTCGGCCATTTTTTCCCATGCCCAATAACCCAGGGTAAGCACGTCTTTTTGTATATAATAGTAACCGTTTTCTTCTACAATGATTCCGTTGGCGAGATCGAGGATAGAAATTTGTACCGGGGTGCCGGAAGGAAGTTGATGCGCAGCCAGGTAAGTAGCTGCTGGCTTTTCTTTTGAATACACCACTCTTAGCCTTCCGGGAAAGTAAAGCTCCACCTTATTCGTTTCAAGGGTATCATAATAAGGCGCCACGTAAGGATTGTAAATAGGTGAAGGCTTGGTTTCACCATCGTCTATCAATTCTATTTTGAATCCGTCACCATTGAGCGTGCTGTCGTGGTAGGCGCGTAGAAATTGTAATAGCGATCCGTTGTAGGCTTGTAATCGTTTTTCCTTCCATGTCTTCATTTCTTCTTCTCCCCCTTCCATTTGTTCGTAAAACGGGTAACCGGCATACAACGTCTTGCCATTGTCGTATTCGTGCACAAAGGAGTCGAGCTGATAATGGATGACATAGCCCAGCGCTTTGTTTTGTATCACCACGGTGGTGTCGGCGGTTACCTTCAGTCGCTTTCTTTTTCTGCTGTAAAAGAAACGCAGCGCTTCCGGATTAACGATGCTGCACTCATTACTGTTGGCCGTTTTCCCTATAAAGTTTTCGGCAAGAAACTGCCCATATTTTTCCCATCCGTTGGCCACTTCATTGGTAGCTACAATCGCCACTTCCTCCATGCTCTTTTCTTTTTGCCGGAGGGCGATGGTAAGATTGCTTACTTCGGGCATGGTATTGCTGATGCGCAGCGACTGGGTTTCCAAACCCATAAACGATACTACCAAATCATAGCCGCCGTTGCTCACCGTCAGTCTAAACTCACCATCGGCATTGGTAACTGTACCTGTAGTGGTGTTTTGACAAAACACAGAGGCCCCCTGTAGTGGCTGTTGTGTCAATGCGTCAATCACTTTCCCTGCTACCCGAAAACTCTCTTGCGAAATGCCACCTACGGGCAAAAGTAAAATCGCTAAAAATTTTAATACCCTTATCATAGCTATAGAATAACAACGATGGAAAATGTATTAACAACCAGGCAACGGAATTATTGCATCAACCGGTATTGCTTACAATATTCTTCTATGGTTTCCTGCATGGGGGTGTATGAAAAACCGGGCAAGGCTTGCAGCAACTTGCTGCTGTCGAAATAAACTTTTCGTCCGGCGGTGTCAACTGTTTCTCTGGTGAGCAGAGGTTCATTTCCCGTTATGAAGCCTCTTACCTTTTCTAACCGCCACAACAACCCCGTTATAAACGGTGGCGCCTTCCGGTAGGGGGGGCGTTTGCCAAAAGCCTCAGCCATTGCAGAAAATATTTTACGAAAAGGCCAGTTCTCTGCGCTTACAACAAATCGTTCGTTAACGATATCACTTTCCATCAGCATAACCATTGCTTTCGCCACATCGGCGGCGTCCACAAATCCGCTTATTCCTTCAGTGTACCAGGGGAAAGCATCCCATGCCTTTTTAAAAAGGGCGGCCGAGCCATCGTTCCAGTTTCCCGCTCCTAATATAATGGTAGGATTTACGATAACTGCGTTTAATCCTTCGCTGATGCCCCTCCATACTTCCAACTCTGCAAAATATTTACTGCGCCCGTAGTTAGAATTATTACTTTCCTCCTCCCACTTTGTTTCTTCTGTTACCTGCATGCCATCCCGTTTACGGCCTAATGCCGAAACCGAACTCACATGCACAAGTTTTTTGACGCCGGTTTTGATCGCAGTATTAACAATGTTAGCGGTACCCTGCGCATTAATGTGCAGGAGTTCGTATTTCAGCCTGGGGTTAAATGAAACTTTTCCGGCACAATGGTACACTTCCTGCACCTGCTGCATAATTTCTTCCAGCAATACCACATCGTGTATATCTCCCTTTATCCATTGAATAGGGGCCGCGTAATCTGCGTTGGGAATTTGAGTTCGGTATAGTGCGATGATTTTTTCATTGCGGGCAACGAGCCGGCGAAGCAAATAGCTGCCCAACAAACCGGTACCACCCGTAACAAAAACCATGAATATTTACAATTTGAAATTGAAGATTTGAAATACCGGCGCCCCCGCTCACCCACTTCCACATTCTCAAACCCCTACACCAATCCGGTAAACTGTTTCAGGAACCGCACATCATTTTCACTAAACAAGCGAATATCATTAATACCGTATTTTAATAAAGCCGGACGTTCAACGCCCATGCCGAAAGCAAAGCCGCTGTATTTTTCCGGATCTATATTACAGTTTTGGAGCACTTTCGGATGCACCATACCACAGCCCAATATTTCAAGCCATCCGGTATGCTTGCATACATTACATCCTTCTCCTTTGCACAACTGGCAACTGATATCCATCTCTGCACTGGGTTCGGTAAAGGGGAAGTAGCTGGGACGAAATCGCACTTTAACATCATTGCCATACATTTCCTGCACAAAATAATAGAGTGTTTGCTTTAAATCGGCGAAAGAAACATTTTCATCAATATACAATCCTTCTACCTGGTGAAAGAAACAATGGCTGCGGGCACTGATGGTTTCATTACGATATACCCTTCCCGGACAGATGATGCGCAAGGGTAAGATCCCTTTTTCCATTTCCCTGATCTGAATATTGCTGGTATGCGTACGCAATAACCATGCGGGATCGGTAGAGATATAAAACGTATCCTGCATATCGCGGGCCGGGTGGTATTCGGGCAAATTTAATGCAGTAAAATTATGCCAGTCATCTTCAATCTCCGGGCCTTCGGCAACGGAGAAACCCAATCGTTGAAAGATAGCAATGATGCGGTGGCGCATCATACTGATGGGATGGCGGCTGCCAACAGGAATCACATCTCCCGGCAAACTCAGGTCAATGGTAGCTGTTGTTGATACCGCATGTTGCGCACCGGCAGCTTTTAATGCTTCATGCTTTGCTTCGGCAAATTGTTTGAACTCATTTAATACCTGCCCAAATTCTTTTTTGCGTTCTGCAGGAACCTGCTTCATCTCGCCCATCAGGGATTTAACCAAACCTTTTGTACCCAGGTAGGCAATTCTGAATTGTTCTGCCGCATCGTTTTCGTTGGACGGGAATGCTTCTATTTCCCGGCGGTAAGTTTCAATCTTTTGTAACAACGCTTCCATGGCGCGAAGATAAGGAAAGGAACAGCTTTAATAGAGATCATCCAGTTTCATCTTCAGGTATTTGGTTACGCTGCGATGGGTACTGATGAACGTAATTACGATTCCAATAACAATGAGGCCAAGGAACAATACTGCCAGCAATACATTATCACGTAGCGCCTTAATTTCAGGCAACCAGTTTTCAACCGCCAGTATAAAAACCAGCACTACTGCAATGGCAATAAGTGCACTGATAAAACCATTTACCACGGCTTTTACGTCAAACGGCTTTGAGATAAACCATCGGGTGGCACCCACCATCTGCATGGTTTTAATTAAAAAGCGGTTGCTGAACATCGCCAGCTTAATGGTATTATCAATAAGAATGAGCACCAGAATGCCTAACAGGGTTACCGCCACCAATAGTACCAAACCCACCTTACGCACAACATTGTTGAGATTACTCACCACCTCGTCCGGATAGCGGATTTCACTCACAATAATATTCTTCGAAAGATCTGCCGTGATGGCACTGAGTGTATCTTTATTTACGTATTCCGACTTGAGTTTAAAATCTATACTGGCAGGCAGTGGGTTATAGTCTAACACTTTATCCCAGTCTTCATTCCCCTCTTTAATAAACTTTTCGCGGGCCATTTCTTTAGTAACATGCTCGGCCGCAGAGGCATAAGGTTTAGACTTGATATAGGAGGTGAGGCTGTCAATATCTGCCTGCGGAGTATTTTCACGCAGATAAACCTGTACCTGCACACTGCCGCGAAAATAACGTTCGAGTTTGCTGCCATTAATAACAAACCAACCTAAAATGCCCACAAGAATCAGCAGCGACGCCACACCGAGGATGCTGAAAAAATAGGAAGGCTTACTTCTTCTCATCGAAGTCTTACTGATTTCAATCATTGAAACTGGATTAAATAAGTTCTGAAATGATGCGATGTTATCTCAACAAGGAAATGCAATTTCTTTTATTGAAGCAGCATGCACATTTTCATAATAAATACTACCCGGGTAGCAACAGTACGGCGCGGGTGGCGCAAAATTAATAGATTTATGGCTGCTTTCCGTAAATTTGCCCCCCACTTAACGGCCGAATGATTTGAATATTTTTTTAATCGCCGTTTACTTTGCATGATAAGGGATTTTTAACATTATGGAATATAATTTCAAAGCGATAGAGCAACGCTGGCGGCTGCAATGGGAAAAAGATGGAGTTTACCAGGTAACCAACGATGCATCCAAACCCAAGTGCTATGTATTGGATATGTTTCCTTACCCCAGTGGTGCGGGATTGCATGTAGGGCATCCGCTTGGATATATTGCCAGCGATGTTTTTGCCCGGTACAAAAGGCTCAAAGGCTTTAATGTATTGCATCCTATGGGATACGATGCATTTGGACTTCCTGCCGAACAATATGCCATTGACCACGGCATTCATCCCGCTGTATCTACCGACAAAAACATCAGCACCTTCCGTAAACAATTAGACAATATTGGATTTTGTTACGACTGGAGTCGAGAAATCCGCACCAGCGACCCTGCATATTACAAATGGACACAATGGATTTTTTTACAGTTGTTCAAAAGCTGGTACAACAAAATCACCAAAAAGGCAGAAAGCATCGAGGGGCTGATTCGTATTTTTGAAACAGAAGGAAATGTTAATCATCCCTTCCCGGGAAGTAACGCGCAGGTATTTTCTTCAGCCGAATGGAAACAATTTGATGAATCCCAACAACAGCATATCCTCATGGAGCATCGCCTGGCCTATTGCGGCTATGGTGAAGTGAACTGGTGCGAAGCCCTGGGAACCGTATTGGCCAATGATGAGGTAGTGAACGGCGTAAGTGAAAGAGGCGGACATCCTGTAATTAAGAAGAAGCTGCGCCAGTGGTATTTGCGCATCACCGAATATGCCGACAGGTTGCAGGACGACCTGAATACCCTGGAGTGGAGCGATGCCATGAAGGAAATGCAAACCAACTGGATTGGCAAGAGCAGTGGTGCGGAAATAAAATTTCCAATTTCAAACCTGTCTGCCGGAGCGGATTTCCAATTTCAAATTGTTGCGTACACCACCCGCCCCGACACCATCTTTGGCGTTGACTTTATGGTGCTGGCGCCGGAGCATGAATTGGTGGCACAGATAACAGCAGCGGCACAAAAAGTAGCGGTGGATGAATATGTAGCTTATGTAAAAAGCCGTAGCGAGCGGGAAAGAATGGCTGAGAAAAAAATCACCGGCTGCTTTACCGGCGCCTTTGCCATTAACCCGCTTAACGGTAATAAGGCGCCCATTTGGATCAGCGAATATGTGTTAGCCGGGTATGGTACCGGGGCCATCATGGCGGTACCATCCGGCGATGAGCGCGACCATAAATTTGCGAAGCATTTTAATATTCCCATCACCAATATATTTGGCGATAAATATACCGGCGAAGAGGCAATTGCCGATAAGAGTGTAACGCTCTATAACAGTGGCTTCATCACCGGGTTAAAAGTGAGTGAAGCTGCAGAACAAATCATCCAATGGCTGGAAGACAATAAATATGGAAAGCGGAAAATAAATTATAAAATGCGTGATGCTGCATTTAGCCGGCAACGTTACTGGGGTGAACCATTTCCGATAAAATGGAAAAACGGTATCGCGTACCCGATGGAAGAAAAAGACCTGCCTTTGACATTGCCGCACGTAGAATCCTATAAACCCGGCCCGGAGGGAGAAGGACCGCTGGCCAATATGGAAACCTGGACGGCGCAGCACCTGGAAACCAATACCATGCCCGGTTATGCCGGCAGCAGTTGGTATTTTTTGCGCTATATGGATCCGCATAACGATAAGGCTTTTTGC
>JADZFY010000267.1 GCA_020854215.1 Chitinophagaceae bacterium
AATAAGTTTCGCAATTTGTAACAACTAAAAACATGCACTATGCCTACAACAAATTTATCAGAAACAATTGACTTTAATGGTCAGGAATTTTTTGTTGGACTTGATGTTCATAAGAAATCCTGGTCTGTAACGGTACGCAGCCTTAACCACCAGGTGGCTCATTTTACCCAGCCACCTTCTGCGAAAGCTTTGCATAAAACATTGCAGACCAAATTTGCAGGCGGCAAATTCTATTCTGCTTATGAAGCAGGATTTTGTGGAACGGGCTATCATGAGCAACTATGCAAAATGGGGATCACCAACATCATTGTTCATGCAGCAGATATCCCACAAACAGACAAGCAGAAGAAAAACAAAACCGACTTGCATGACAGCCGCTCCATTGCCGAACATCTGGAAAAAGGCAATCTTCATGGCATTCATGTTTTATCCCGTGAACAACAAGAATTGCGCAGCCTTTTCCGTCTAAGGGAAAGCGCTGTAAGAGATGTGACCCGTTCAAATAACCGGCTCAAAAGCTTCATGCTATACTATAACATAGAGATACCTGAAACGGTGAGCGCAACATCCTTTCTTTCGAAAAGAGCATTGGAGTGGTTGGGTAATCTTGAGCTAAACTCCACGGCTGGCACACTTACCAGAGAAAATCTAATACAGCAGTTACAACATCAAAGAACGCGGCTGAGTAATATTACAAAGTTGTTGCGCAAACAAATGCAAACACAACACTCAAATGAATACGGGCTGCTGCTCAGCGTCCCGGGATATGGCGCAATAACTGCGGCTGCATTACTGGCAGAGATAGGCTGCTTTGAACGCTTTGACGACCCCGATGATTATACCGGCTATCTGGGAATAATGCCATGTAACGACAGTTCAGGTGAAACATTAAGGACAAAGGGAATACAGCCAAGATGCAATAAGCATTTAAGACCATTGCTGATAGAAGCTGCATGGACTGCCATCAGGACTGCTCCTGAGATATTTGCTTATTACAGCAGGCACGCAGCAAAAGATAACAAACACGCCATTGTGAAAGTAGTACGCAAGTTAGCCTTGATTGGCAGAGGTGTTGTATTGAAGGGGAAAAAATACCAGGCAGATTATTTGCAAAAAAAGCAACAGGGTAAACAAAAGCAGGGTAATGGTTCACAAAAACCCAATGGGTTTTCTAAGGCATAGGCGGAAAAGCATTGTAAAAATTAAAAAGCCCGGCAATGCAAATATTTACTGAATCACCGGGCAGAAGCAATATGCTCATCCGGCTGTAATATCCCTGACGGGTTGCACCCCTGCAGAGCCCGTTTACGTTTCTTACAGCCACTTAAAAATACATTAAATCATTGTTCAGTATACAATGTATAAATCTCAAAGCTATGAAAGAGGAAAACGCAAGTCGGAGACGGTTATTAAATAACAATGCGAAGTAGGCGTACCTCTTTTACCAACTCATACAATTATTGGCGGCTTCCAATTATATTTTTGAAATGACCGCATATAGCAGTCGGAGATTATTTTGATTACTGAATATTAAAATCTAATTTTATGTGAAGTTCTTCGCACATATTACATCTCACTATGCTTTTCTACATAGCAGTCTCCATAAAGTATTTTTCTGCTGCTCATTATCTGCAAAATAAATCTCTCCGCAATCATAACCTGTTAAAACTTCACTAATTGATTCCATTTCGGTCATTAGCGTTTCCAAATGGTTGCCATCCACTTCTACGATAAGATGCGCTTCCGTACCGGCGAGCAGCGGGATAGAAGAATCTCCCGTTGTTGCACTTACAATTTTTAACGCATCTATTTCGATCAACTCCAGTGCACTGGGTGTAAATCCTGCCCTGAAAATTGCGCTAACGGCTTCGCATGCTTTTTCAAGTGACTGAAATGGAGCCAGCATCAACAAATCATATTTGGGCAACGGAATCAGCCTCAGTACAATTTTGGTGACAACCGCAAGGGTGCCTTCACTGCCAATGATAAGTTGTGTAAGGTTATAACCCGTTGCATTTTTCAGCACGTTGGCGCCCGTCCAAATAATTTCTCCGTTAGGAAGCACAATTTCCAGGTTGAGCACATAGTCTTTTACCACACCATACTTCACGGCTTTTGGACCGCCGCTGTTTTCTGCAATATTGCCTCCAATAAAACACGAGCCTTTGCTGGCGGGGTCTGGCGGATAAAATAGTCCACGCGCTTTAACGGCTTCCTGCAATACTTCGGTAATAACTCCCGGTTCTGTAATGACCTGAAGATTTTGCTCATCTATGCAGAGGATTTTGTTCATTCTTTCCGTAGAGAGCAATACGCCGCCCAAGTGAGGTAATGCGCCTCCACTCAAACCTGTTCCTGCCCCCCGCGGTGTAACGGGGATATTTTCGGCGTTGCATATTTTCAGGATTTCGCTTATTTCTTTTGCGGTACATGGACGAAGTACCACCTCCGGAGGGTAGCACAGGTTTTCTGTTTCGTCATGTCCGTATTGTTGCAGGTATTCTTCATCGGTAAGTACATACTCGTCGCCTATGATGGTTTTAAATTGACGAATATGTTGTTGACGGAGTGCCGATCCGGGCGCTGTACTATTCATCGGATACATATTTTTTGCAAAATTCGGTAAACCCGTTCATATTCCTGTAATGATGAACACTACAGTGTGCCTGCTATAATGCAGCCGCAATACTGTAAGCAATAATAGCAGCAGATTCTTTTATTTGTGCTTCTGTTATTACGAGTGGCGGTGCCAATCTGATTTTGTCGCCGTGGGTGGGTTTGGCCAATAATCCATTCTCTCTGAGCGCTAAGCATAACTGCCAGGCTGCATCTTCACGTGGGTGTTGAATAACAATTGCGTTTAGCAACCCCTTGCCGCGAACAGTTTGGATATAGGGTGAGTGAATATTTTCCAGTTCTGATCGCAACAATTTTCCCATTTGGCTTGCATTTTCGGACATTTTTTCTTCTTTCAAAACAGACAATGCAGCGATGGCAACGCTACAAGCCAGCGGGTTTCCACCGAAGGTGGAACCGTGTTCGCCAGGTTGGATGGTAAGCATGATATCATCGTTAGCTAAAACAGCGCTTACCGGAAGCACTCCGCCGCTCAATGCCTTACCCAACAAAAGGATGTCTGGCTTCACATTTTCATGATCACAACACAAAAGAGCGCCAGTACGACATAGTCCTGTTTGAATTTCATCAGCAATAAATAATACATTGTTTTGTTCGCAGAGTTGTTTTGATTTTTTGAGATAACCTTCATCCGGAATAACCACCCCCGCTTCACCCTGGATTGGTTCAACTAAAAATCCGGCAACGTTTTTATCCTCCAATGCTCCTGCAAGCGCCTCCAGGTCGTTATAGGGAATAATTTCAAATCCCGGCGTATAGGGACCGAATTGTTTTGAAGACGCGGGATCGGTACTAAAAGAAATAACAGCCAGTGTGCGACCGTGAAAGTTATTGGCGCAAACAATAATCTTCGCTTTGTTTTCAGGAATCCCTTTTACTTTATATCCCCATCGCCTGCAAAGTTTAAGTCCTGTTTCAACGGCTTCAACACCGGTATTTACAGGTAGTACTTTATCATAACCAAAAAATTGGGTAATAAACTGCTCATATTCTCCAAGCCTGTTGTTATAGAAAGCACGTGAAGTAAGCGTGAGTTGTTGCGCCTGAGAGAGGAGAGCGCTGACAATTTTCGGATGGCAGTGTCCCTGGTTAACTGCCGAGTAACCGCTCAGGAAATCGAAGTATTGTTTATCATCTACGTCCCATACCAACACTCCTTTACCGCGTTTAAGCACTACCGGGAGTGGATGATAATTGTGTGCTCCATATTTTTCTTCAAGGTTTAGATAGAAGCTCGTCTTTTCAGTGAATGGTAGTGTAGCCGACATGATTATTCGTATTTTTCGTGTTCAAGATATTTTAAAACAATGGAGGCGTTCAAACCAGGAGCAGAACACCACAGCAAATTAATGTAAAGGGCGTTGCCCGTTATTGATGATCGAGGAAATCGAGGTTACGATCAAGGAAGGATAATATGTGGGCCCGTGTTACGATGATTAATGATTGTGGCACAAGATACGAATTGTTGTTGGGTTTTTGAACGCGAAGTGAAGTTAAAAAGGAAAAAGCAGATCGAACAGGCTTTACGGGGAAGCTCTTTTTTTAAAGTATTATTTTCCAGCTGTACGCTTGATCCCAGTTCAATTCCGGTACCTCGTTTTTGGTGAATATACCATACACTGCCGACCCACTACCCGAAAGTGAAGCGTACAAGGCTCCTGCGGCATAAAGCGATGCTTTGATCGCTGCTATTTGAGGATATTCCTGAAATACCGGCAATTCAAAATCGTTGGTTAATTCGTTTCGCCATGTAGTAATAGGTTGCTGAATAGTGTGTTTGGCGGATTTAGCAGGCCGGGTGGGGTGAAGTTGAGAAAATGCCCATGCTGTTGGGATGTGGATGCCGGGATGAATAATTAAGAAAGAAAAAGCAGAGAGGTCCAGATCAACGGGTTCCATCGCTTCACCCCGTCCGGTGGCATATACGGGAGTATTGAAAATAAAAAAAGGGCAGTCGCTTCCTAATTGTAAAGCATATGCGGAAAGTTGTTGTTGCGACAGATTAAGTTTACACTTTGTATTGATCAACTGCAGCGTAAATGCGCCATCGGAAGATCCGCCTCCCAGCCCTGCTCCTGTTGGAATGCATTTGTGCAGATGCAAGGATATGGGAGGAAGTTGGGGGAAGTCTTTTTTTAGCAAATAGTAAGCCTTCAGGCAAATGTTGTTGGCAGGTATTCCCGGCACCGGAAGTCCCGTGTAAGAAAATTGAACGCCGGATGCTACGGAGTTGGTTTGTGAAGGAACCATCAGTTCAAGCGCGTCACACCAGTTTACCGGGTAAAAAACCGTTTCTATATCGTGATAACCGTCTGGTCTTTTGGCGATGACGTTGAGCCCTATGTTGATTTTGCAATTGGGGAAAAGAACCACGGGAGGACCTGTTTAATAAGACGAAGACTCAATGTTTTTTCTTGCGATGATTGATTTCATCGCGGATGGCAATGGCCCTGAGATAATCTTCCTGTTCCAGAACGTCGCTAAGTAATTGGTTGAGATCTTCGAGGGACATAGATTTAAGATCCTCCTTGGAGCCGGTTTCCTGGATAATTTGTTCTTCTTCGCGCTTTTTCTTCTTTCCGGAATCCTCCATCATAATACCTGCACTTTCCAAAATATGCTCGTACGTATAAATGGGACAGCCAAACCGAACAGCGAGGGCAAGAGCATCGGAAGTTCTGGAGTCAATTTCCACTGTGTCCTGTTCACTGCTGCATAACAACTTTGAATAAAAAATACCTTCCTGCAGGTCGCAGATCACAATTTCATGGAGGTCTACATTGAACGCCATCATGAAGTTTTTCATCAGGTCATGCGTCAGAGGTCTGCTGGGTTGCATCCGCTCCAACGCTACGGCTATTGCCTGTGCTTCAAACCCGCCGATTACAATGGGGAGGCGCCTAAGTCCGTTGGTTTCACCCAGTACAACGGCATAGGAATGTGTTTGTGTAATGCTGTGGGAAAGTGCTACTATTTCCAGTTCAATTTTCTTCATAATCTGTTGCGAATGTACAAGAATTTTAGAAAACGGTTAAGGCACAAAATGCAGAAAATAAAAAACCGCCCCTGAATAATTTGGGGCGGTCTGGTGAAAAGGAACGTGTTTTCTCATGCTACGCCTTTCAGCTTTTTAATCTCTTCTATCAGTTTTGGAACAACTTCGAATGCATCACCAACAATTCCGTAATCAGCTGCCTTAAAAAAGGGAGCCTCAGGGTCTTTATTGATCACTACAATGGTTTTACTTCTGTTGACACCTGCGAGATGCTGTATTGCCCCGGAGATTCCGATGGCGATGTACAAATTGGGGGCTATTGCCAACCCGGTTTGTCCAACATGTTCATGGTGCGGACGCCAATCTGAATCTGCTACAGGCCGGCTGCACGCAGTAGCAGCACCCAACAATTTTGCCAGCGTTTCGATCATGCCCCAGTTTTCCGGTCCTTTGAGTCCGCGTCCTCCGCTTACCACGATGTCTGCCTCACTCAGCGGAACTTCTCCTTTTACTTTATTAACGGCTTTTACCTGAATTGCCGAAGCATCAACCACCGCTTCACAGGGTACAACCGTTGCAGGTGCATCTGAGGAAACAGTTGCCGGAAAGGAATTAGGATTTAAAGTGATAATTCGCGTATTCGTCTTTAGTTCAATATTGGCAAACGCTTTTCCTGAGAAAACAGATTTCCGGACAACAAAACCGTTGGTGGTATCCGGTAAAGCCACAGCACCGGAAACCAGTGCTGCTTTGAGTCGCACCGATAGTCGCGGGGCAATCGCTTTCCCATCTACGTTATTGGCAAATACTATAGTTTCGGCACCAATTTGTTGAGTTACCTGGGCGATAACGCTGGTATATACCTGCGCATCAAAATGGTTGAGCTGTGCATTTTCAACCTGTTGTATTTGGGTAACACCATATTGTCCCAGTGCCGGCAAATCCTCTTTCACTGAACCCAATACCAGTCCGATAGCTGTTGTATTTAATTGTACTGCTAATTTTGCCCCGTAACTGATTGCCTCCAAAGAGGCTTTTTTTACATGGCCGTCTGATTGATCTATAAATATGAGTACTGACATAAACGAATTTGAATTTTAATATCCGCCGCTGCGGTGAGATTTAAGATTTGGGTAAAACGAAAGCATGGAATCAAATTACTTTTGCTTCCTCGTGAAGTAATCGTACTAATTCTGCCGGGTTGTCTGCAGGTACCAATTTCACGCCTCCTTTAGCCGGTGGCAATTCAAAATTGATTACCGTGGTTAGTGTTTCTGCATCTGTAGGTTCCACTACTTTCAATGGTTTAGTGCGTGCGGCCATAATGCCGCGCATATTGGGTATTCTTGCTTCTGCCATTCCCTTCTGACAACTAACTACCACTGCACCGTTAACTTCTACTATTTCTTCTCCACCCTCAATTTCTCTCGTAACTGTGGATGTGTTACCGCTTAATTCAAAGTGAGTAGCTAATGCCACATACGGCAGGTTGAGCATTTCTGCCACCATGCCTCCAACGGATGAGCCGTTATAATCAATCGTTTCCTTACCGGTAAAAATCAGGTCATAACTGCCCTGCCGGGCAATTTCTGAAATTTGTGAAGCAATATAAAAACTGTCTTTACTGTCGGCATTTACGCGGAAGGCCTCATCGCCCCCCAAAGCAAGCGCTTTACGAATAACGGGTTCCGCATCTGACATACCCACAGTGATGAGGTGGATTACTGTAGCCGGATCCTTCTCTTTGAGTTCAATTGCTTTCACGAGTGCGTACCATTCATCGTACGGGTTGATGATCCATTGAACGCCCGCTGTGGCAAATGTGGTATTATTATCGGAGAATGCAATTTTGGTGGTAGTGTCGGGTGATTTACTGATACAGACTAATACTTTCATTTAATTGTTTTTTCAGGTTATTGGATAAACATCATTAACGGTAACAAACCACAGGCAAATAGTGTAGTCATGTTTTGTTTTTAGTAAAGTTGTTTATGCAACCATTATTAAATACAAATATAGCAACGTGAATCCTTATAAACGAAAGAATTTTTGAAATGTTGGAGAATATGAAATCCATCAATATTTCTCCAGCCAAATTTGGCAGCAGTGATCTGAAGTTGCTTACTGTTTTACCAGTTTATGGCTGGTTTCTCCACTTGTTTGGACAATTTTTATAATGTATATGCCTTGTTGAAGGCTGGAGATATTCAACGGTTGATTGGCATTAACGTGCTGCCACTGAAAAAGCAATCGTCCCGCAATATTATAAATAGCTACCGTAGCGGATTGGTTAATTCCTCTAATACTAATTTGATCATTCGCCGGATTAGGAGCTATTGCCAATGATCCGTTGTTATAGATCTTTATAGAGACAATATCGCTATAGGAAAATTTCCCATCGCGGTCTACCTGTTTAATACGATAAAAATTAGTTCCTGTTACCGGGCTGTTATCAATTGTATTGTAGGTATGTTTACCCGGGATGTTATTAGCAGCCTTGTTTCCAATTTGCGTGAATCTGGTGCCGTGGGTACTTTTTTCTATTTCAAACCGGGAGGTATTTTGTTCGTTTTCCGTTTGCCATTGCAGGCAAACGTTTCCGGAGCAGTTTTCTGCGGTAAAGCCAAGCCATTGGAGGGGTAAAATAACTTGCGTACTCATTTCAACTGTGGTGCTGAACAGGGTTAGTTTACTGGCGTCATCATTTTTTACCTCAACCCAATACTTTCCTCCATCGTACACAATAAATGATGAATCGCCTTTGATGGTTTCTACTAATACACTGTCCTTATAAAGAAAATAAGTGTTGTTTGCAAGGCTTCCACCGGCGTTCAGCGAGATCGTTGAGTTATTTTGATTGAGGGTTAGCGTTTTTTGATTTTTGTATTGAAAATTGGCGAACATAGAAGTATTATCCGTTCGTCCAATACATTCCATGCCGGAAAACGTGAATTGATTATTACTCAGCATTAAGAACTGCAGATCGGGCAGACTACACAGATCACCAGGAATAGTGCCGGAGAATTGGTTGTTCATCAGGTTGAGTCGAACTAATCTTTTTGCATTTTTCAATGAGGCTGGTATGGTACCGGAGAGTTGATTACTGTCTAATTCCAGCGATTGCAAACCTTTCATTGAACCTAAATCCGGGATGGAGCCTGTGAGGTTGTTGTTGCTGAGATTAACATGCGCAAGAGTTGGATTACTTCCCAGGTCATTGGGAATTGATCCTGTTAATTGGTTGGAACTCACGTCAAATAAATGGCAAATCATGGGAGCTAACCCAGAAGGGATTGTGCCGGTAAGCTGGTTGTTGTTTAATCTAACGACTCTTAAATTATGGATATTTTTTAGGGCTGCAGGAATACTTCCGGTAAGTTGATTGTTATTTAGCTCTAACTGAAAAATCTGTCTGCCTCCGGGTTCATCAGGAATGCTGCCAGTTAACTGGTTAAATGCCAATACAAGTACTAAGAGTGATCGGATGGACCTGAGTGAAGTGGGTATTTTTCCATTTAGTGTATTGTGTTCAAGGCGAAGTTCTTTCAATTTGGTAAGTCCGCCTATTTCGTCTGGGATATTACCGCGGATTTGATTATTGCTTAAATCAAGAATTTCTAAGGAGGGCAGATTACAAATGCTTACCGGGATATTACCACGTAGGTTATTTTTGCTCAAGAAGATACCGGTAATCGCCGTTAAATTTCCCAAAGAGGAAGGAAGCGTACCATCCAGATTATTATTAATTAAACTCAATTGAACAACCCTATTGTTGGACACTCTAACTCCAAACCAGTCCTTCACCTCACCATTGAGCCAGTTTGTTTTTGTTTCCCACCTACCCCCATTTGTATTATTGTAAAGATCTACAAGGGCCAAACTATCGCCAATATTCACTTGAGCGTTTACAGAAAAATGCAGGAAGAGTAACGGAAATAAGAAAACAATTATCTTTTTCACAGTGATTTAGGATTAGACTGGTCAATCAAATTTGTAGGCAGCAATTTCCCATACAAAAAGCGTGCGAAAATTGATAAAAATACGTGATCGTTAATCGGTTTTTGCAAAAAAATTAGCCTTATGGAAAGATTTGAAATGTATATATTTGAGTATCAATATTGTATAGTTAAAATCTCTTGGACAGTTTGATGAGCTCCATTTACGGTTTGTTTTATGAAAAATATGCTGTGAGACAAAAAAGTTGTTATGGAGCTTATGTAGTTACAATTTTGTTTAACACAAAATAACCGCGGGTGGAGATAGAGGTACATGGTATCTTTGATTTTTATTTGGAGGTAACATGAACAGGACTGAGAGATTGCTGAGTTTACTGCACGATTCCCCTCAAGACAGCTTTTTACAGCATGCGCTTGCGTTAGAGTATATAAAACAAGGGAATGATGCAGCAGCCAGAAAACTTTTTGAAGAAATCCTGGAACGGGAACCATCTTATCTTGGCTCCTATTACCAGCTCGCTCAATTGTTGGAAAGATTAGGGGAAGCAGATATCGCAGTGGATTGGTATAAAAAGGGTATGGATATCGCCGAATCCTCAAATAACACAAAGGCATATCATGAACTTAGGTCAGCATGGGAGGAATTGA
>JADZFY010000268.1 GCA_020854215.1 Chitinophagaceae bacterium
AATTGCTACCGGCACCATGAAAACGGGAAGCATTGATGTGCCTTTATCGGATATTGCACTACAACCAGATCATATTGATATTGGAAATTACGATGTCAATAATCTCACATTTGGAGGAGTAATTCCGATCAATGTAACAGCAACAAATCCTCAATTTGGATACAACAAGAGTATCGGTTCAGACCAGAAAGCACATTATGAACTCCGCCTGATTGGAGAAAATGGAAATCCGGGTGTAGTGATTAAATCATTGCCCGGTATGAAAGCAGGCGATGAAATGAAATTCCAGAATCTTTCTCTTGTAAGCAACGGTGAGCAAATTCTAAATCCGGGGAATCAACCCAACTCAACCACATTTTATAGTGTAATGAAAGTAAAACCACTGGCGTTTATAAGTGGATCAGATTATGTGAATATGACCTGTGGCATTGATTTAAGCATTCCTCAATTGCAGGAAACAAGCGGAGTTATTCAGTTTACCAAAGAGAGTGGAAAGATAAAACTGATGCTGTACCCATTGAATGTTTCGTTGAAAGGCCCCGGCGATGTGGACTTCTTTGCTAATGTACAATTCAATGATCATCCACAAAATCTTACGGAAGGGAAGTTTACCGCACTAGGCACTATACAGGATAAAGAAGGAATAGTGCTGAAAGGTATTTTACACAAAACCACTACAGCAGCATGGATACAGGTGGACCCGGAAAATCAGAAACTTCCCTTAGGGGGAGGCAATACCAGCCTTGCCAATATCAAGGGGAAAATGGAAGCTGATATGAGCACCGGTTTATGGAAGAATTTTACATTCAGCGGCGAGATGCAGGGTTTTAAAGGAATGCAGGGCGATACAAGAAAAACATTTGTAGTTACCGGTTCCATCAATGCCAACAATGAAAAAATAGACGTAAAAAATATTCCTTCCGGATTTGGAAATATTGGTTTGACGTATGATATAGCCAACAGCAGGTTCACGGGCAATCTTCAGTTGGATAAATCAATTGGTCCACTATCTCTCTCCGGTACGGCCAACCTGTTGGTAGATCCCGGTGGTTGGTATTTCCTTGCAGGGGGTAAGGTGCAGGCTCCCGGGCTTGGTGCATTATCCGCAGGATTACTGATCGGCGATTATAATAGTATGCCGGGCAATGTATCATCCACACTCATGCAATTTGCATACAACAAAAAGGTACCTCCCAGTTTTCAGAATGGCATATCCGGATTTTTCTTTACAGGAATGAAGGAATTGCCGGTGCTGAACATTCCGAATTACAGCATTGACCTTGGCGTGATCAGTGCTTCCTTTGGCGCCCAGGCCGGGCTGGATGCAAGGCTCTGGATGGATTTTGGATCGGCGGGCAACGAGTATGGAATAGGCGCTATGGCTTTCGCACATGCATACCTGAAAGGTGCGTCTATTACCTGTACAAAATTTGGTGCGGAAGCCAGGGCAGAGTTAGGACTACAGGGAAAGTATGCTACCTCTTCCGGAACTTTCTCCCTCGTTGGTTGTGGCAGCTTTACGATTGGCGGTAGCATTCAACAATGTTTCCCAACCCCCTGCTTCAGCGATGGTGTTTGCTGTGAAGCTTGTGGTGGTATCAGCGTAAGCAAGGGAATAAAAGTGAACCTGACATTGGATTCAGGAGGAAACACCGATCTGTCATTTGGTTTTGGTAATTGCAGCGGACAATCAACAATGAGTGGGAATTGGTGATGGTTAATTATGGATTGAGGAATGGATAATGGATAATGATTATTGGTGAGTTATGAGTTGAGGGTAGGATCGTGCGATTAAAATAAACAGAACAAAAAATTATTTTCAATAATGAAACAATTATTTTTCTTAATCCTTTTGTGCAGCATACTTTCAACGGATATTATTGCGCAGGACAATAGAGCAGGTGAAGTTCCTGTAGCAGTTCCGTTGGAAAAAGGCGTTTGGGTTTACTTCGGCCAGCAACTTCCAAAAAACATGCAATACCAGGTGGAAAGAAAAAAAGGCACTTCCGGTCGTTTTGAAAAAATCGGTAATACAACAGCTCCGGCTTCAGAATCTGAAATCAAAAGCCGGCAATTGTCTTATGGAAAATATTTTGAAAAATTAGACCCTTTGAGCGAAAAGGAAATCAATCGCATCTGGCAAACCATTCAAAAATACAATACTGCCGACAGCCTGTTCAGCGACAACCTTCCTGTCATGCATCTGGTAGCGGGTACTGCTTACTTTGATGCCACGGCGGCAAAGAATGAAAACTATATCTATAAAATTTCATTAGCAGGAAGTGATGGAAAAATAATTTCGAGCAGGGAAAGCAATCCGACTACTTCTTTCAAAAAGGGTACGCTTCCTTCCATTTCATTTGTGGAGAAAAAATATGCAGATGGAAAACTTGCATTTACCTGGAGCGTAGCGGACCCGATGAAGATGGCTCATTTCAATGTTTATCGTTCTGTATTCGGGAAAGAGGAATTTAAAAAAATAAATATAGAAAAAGGAACCTATACGCAAGGCAGTAAGCTCATGTTGCTGGGCATTGATACCATTGGAACTCATCCTGCCTGGTACGAATATGAAATTGCTGCAGTAGATGCCTATGGCAATGAAGGGCCTTTACAGGGAAGCGCCAGCGGCGGTAACGTTCAGGATTATTACGCACCACCTGTTACTCATTTCAAAGCAATCAACACCGGGCGAAATCATGAAGTGAAATTGTCGTGGCGATTTGAAAACAAAAAATATCTCAATGGTATTACTGTGATGAGAAGCGCACTATACGATTCGGGTTATAAAAGAATCGCTACTGTCCCGTTGGGAGATACCGTTTTCACAGACATCATCCCCGTGTCAGGAGAGAATTATTATTACTACCTGCTGTTGCTGAGCGCTGATAACAAACCCGTTCCTACCGCAAAAGTATTTGCTGCTTATACAGGTGACCAATCCCTGCCCGAACCACCTAATGAAATTGACGCAACACCGGTCAACAAAGGAATAAACGTATATTGGAAGAGTGAAGAACCTTACAGCAAAGGGTTTTATGTATATCGCAGAGATCAGCCAAATGGCAGCTTCACTTTGGTTAGTCCGTTGATCAACTCCGGTCAGGCGGTGTATTCGTTTATTGACACATCAGGTCAATTGCAGCCAGGTGGCGTTTATCAATATGTTGTGCGAACCATTAATGACAATAATCAACTCAGTAAACCATCGGATACAGTCACCGCCAATCCGGGTATCACAAAAACAATAACATCTCCTGTAAATCTCAGGTACAGGGAAAGCGATGGAAAGATCACCTTGTTGTGGGACGACATGCGACCCTGGGAAAGTGATTTGCTTGGATACAAAGTTTATAGAAAATCCGGCAATGGCAATTTTATAAGAATGGCAAATGATAGTCTGCTGGCGGAACATAACTTCTTTGAAGATTCAACCATACAAGCCGGCGCTAATTATTCTTATGCAGTAACTCTTTATGATATTTCTGGAAATGAAAGTGAAAAGTCTGTAATCGCGGTTTCTGCAAATGCCGAAACCCTACCGGGTGCGCCTTCGGGAATCAGGGTGAGCCAGCCGGGGAATGAAGTTTATATTACCTGGGGACAGATCGCAGGTGATGTGAACGCCATAAAGATTTACAGGTCGGAACCGGGGATAGCTGCTAAATTGATTGGAACAGTTACTGAAGATGATTTCTTTACAGATAAGAATGTAACCAAAGGCAAATTGTATTTCTACCAGTTGTCATCGGTAAATAATGGAAATAAAGAAGGAGCGTTGAGCGAAAAGGTATCGCTGAGGATGAAATGAACGCATTCATTTGGTCTTGGGAACACGTACGTGGGAACCCGGGGACGATACCTCGCCGTCCAGTCGTTACCCCAGTGGTTATGTGACAGCATACGATTGGTTAAATCAGATGTATAACCCGTGTAATGCTTTTCAAATGTGGATGAGTACAATACGTATACAGTGTAACTCATAAAAGAAAAAAGCTCCTTTCGGAACTTTTGTAGCGGGATCGGGAGTTGAACCCGAGTCCGCCGCGGCGGAACCTGTCCGCCGAAGGAGGATATAAATCCACGCATCAATGCGCAATCTTCTTAACAAAATCTCTGCCCGCTCCGGTCTTCAGCCATCGCTCATAATCCATCGCCTGCTGTTGTGAAATAACAGATTTTACTGCCGGCTTTTACTGTTCAACTTCCTGCATTTTTCTTCATAAATGTCTCGGAAAATCAAGTGTTTTGGACGAAGATTCTCTACGGAGCACGCATAGGAGCTGAAACTAAAGAGTTGACAGTAAAGATTATTTGGTATATTTTTGGTTTTTAGATACATATGGCGTCATCCGATCAAATAAAGAGTCTCATTAAGTCCTTTGGACAAGAGGATGAGGATCGTTTTTTTGCCTCTGCGATGCAAATTGCAGCTTCTGAGGCCAGGCAGGGGCATGCCAGTTTTGCCCAGGAATTAAAAGCTCTTATAGAAGATGCCAGGAAAAACAGGTCACTCGCCCAATTTGAAAAGGGAAAAATAGTTAGCATTTCTCCTCAGAAACGTGAGCTAAGCGAATTAATAGATATTTTCCAGCCACGGATCAAATTGTCTGATATGGTCTTGGAGGTAGGGATCAGAAGTAGACTGGAAAAACTGATTACAGAACAAAATAAACTGGAGTTATTGCTGCACCACAATCTGACTCCCCGCAGAAAACTGCTGTTGACCGGGGCACCCGGTACCGGAAAAACCATGACTGCTCAGGCAATTGCGGGTGAATTAGGTATCCCTGTTTTTATCATACGATTGGATGGCATTCTTTCAAGATTTATGGGTGAGTCGATTGCCAAACTGCGAATGATTTTTGATATTATGCCTCAACAACGTGGCGTTTATTTATTTGATGAATTTGATTCTATTGGCTCGCAACGTGAACAGGGACAGGATATTGGTGAAATAAAACGTATTCTAAATTCATTCTTGATTAATATCGAAAAGGACCAAAGCAACAGTATTATTATTGCAGCCACCAACTTACCAGAACTATTGGACAAAGCGCTTTTCAGACGATTTGATGATATTATTCAATATCCTTTGCCAAACAACGATGAAATTGTTGCAGCAATTCGGAAATATACAATAGGCTTTTCTTTTGACACAAAGGTTAATGATAACGTTTTGGCTGAAGCAGCATCAGGTTTAAACTATTCAGATCTTTCCAAATCTTGCGAGGAAACGATTAAGGAAATGATATTATCTGGTGCAAAGAAACTGCACAAAAAGTTTTTACTTGATAGCCTTAAAAGTAGAAGAAACTAATGGCAGAAAACCAAGGATTGCCCCATTTGAAATTTGATAAATTCTATGAGCCAAGGACTTACAACTATCCCAAAAAAATTCCAATTAAGTTCCCGCTGGTACAGAGAGATCGTGCCATTCACGGCAATGCATTACTTCAACAATTAACCAGCATTAAAGAACAATTCCGTATTGCAAGGGAGGAACAATTACCCGAAAATATCATAAGGGATGATGCTTTATATGTAGATTTCTATTCAGAATACGAGTTTCCTTTAAAATTTGAGAGCCTTACTCAAGAGACAGATACTCCGCAATATCAAATCTTGAATATTAAGGAAGAAATTACATATACGGAAGACAATCAAGAGCAGAAAAGATATAGAGTCGTGGTAATGATGAAAGAAGGCGGTGTCAGTAAGTTTATAAAAAAAGTTACTGAATATCTCGACCACACTAAAAATATAAAAGACAAGGATGGGAATTTGACAGAAAAGCCTAAAAATGGCGCTCTCATAGCTAATATTTCTTTGATTCAATTGGCTTCACTAAGGTCGTTTTGGAGTGATGGACCCGAAATCCCTTTTCCTGAAAACCAAGATGCTGTGATATGGTGGGAAGTATGGTTCAGGCGTACTCAAAATGATGGTGTGCGACTTCAAAATGTGTTGCATAATCTCCGTGAAATAGGCGCACAGATAAGCCCGCAAACTTTGGAATTCCCAGAGCATAGAGTAAGGCTGGTAAGAGCTTCCGCAAGACAACTTTCGGGATCTTTGTTACTGCTTGATAATTTAGCTGAATTAAGAAAGCCCCAGGAAATCAATGATTTTGTAACAGTCCGAAATGTCGACTATTCGGAAAAGCAAGAATGGTTGAATGATTTGCTAAACCGAACAGATGTTAATATTGCTGATAACTCAGTTATTATCTGCCTCTTAGACAGTGGTGTTAATAATTTGCATCCACTTATAAATACTTTTTTACCCAATGAGCGCTTGTATACTTATAGACAGGCTTGGGGCACCAATGATACGTGGCCGGGGGGCGGACATGGGACAGGTACAGCGGGTTTGGCGTTGTATGGTGATCTTGTAAATGCAATTGCGTCTCCGGAAAGAATAGCTATTTATCACGGACTGGAGTCTTTCAAAGTTGTTCATCCACATGATCCGAATGATCCGGCATTTTATGGTTCATTAACGGAATATGCATGTAGCATTCCGTTTGTGAGTTTTCCTGACAATGCTAGGGTCTTTTGCTTGACAATAACAGATAGTAATACTGCCTATCACGGTAGACCTTCTTCCTGGTCTTCGGCCATTGATAAAATAGCTAACGGGACTATATTTGACCCGCAATCACGGCAACTGTTCATTATTAGCGGAGGGAATGTTGACTATATTACTTCTGCCGCGAATGCTGGCGATTACCCAACCAAAAACGAGCTGGAATCTGTCCATGATCCAAGTCAGTCGTACAATGCGTTGGTTATTGGCTCTTATACCAGGATGGATCGGATAGATCAAAACACTTGGAACGGCTTTACCGCTCTTGCTCCAAATGGTGGAATGTCACCTTCAAATTCTACCTCGCTTACATGGGATAAACAGTGGCCTATAAAACCTGATTTGGTTCTTGAAGGGGGCAATCTTGCAATTCAAAATGGTCAATTAAGGGATGATGTTCATTCATTAAAACCATTGTCTCTTGATAAAGAGTTTAACCGGTTTGTATTTATGCCTTTTGGCGATACGAGTGGGGCGGCAGCATTAGCCGCCAGGATGGCTGCAGAACTTATCCGACAGTATCCTGATTTATGGTCGGAGACCATTAGAGCACTTTTGGTTCACTCGGCGGAGTGGACAAGTTCTATGTTAAATGGTCTTTCTTTTGCGAATGCAGCAGGTGCATCTAAACGTGCGCTTTTAAGAACATTTGGTTATGGAGTGCCGTTACTGGAAAAAGCATTATATAGTGCAGGTAATGCCCTTACTATGATTGCTGAAAACACTATTCAACCGTATCGACTGGAGGGCAGTACCGTAAAGTATAATGAATATCACTTGTATGAAATTCCCTGGCCGGTTGATATTCTAAGAGAATATCTGACTGTAGCAGATGTAACGCTAAAAGTTACACTTTCCTATTTTGTTGACCCTAATCCCGGAAACAGGCGATACGCAAATAATTTCCATTATCATTCCCATTCCTTGGATTTTAAAGTCATTAAACCAACCGAAGAACTGGCTGTTTTCAGAAGGAGGATATCCGCTGCGGTAGAGGGAGACGACAATCCGGATTACGTAGGTAACGACGAACCGTGGTTTTTGAAAGAATCTGTTAGAAGTAAAGGGTCTATAAAAAAAGATTTCATTGTTACGTCTGGAGCTGACCTTTCAACAAGAAATATCCTTGCAGTCTACCCCAAGAGCGGATGGTATAAAACTAGAAAGAAACTTAATAAATATAATACTGCTGTTAGATACAGTTTAATTGTAAGCATTGAAACTGACAACGCGGATGTCAATATTTACAACCCGGTACTAGCACAAATTCCAATCGGCGTTCCGAATGTGCTATTCGTTAACCGTCTTTAGCGAAATCGCTTTTAAGTCACTCATTCTATCTTAGAGATTTTCTGGGTGAGATTATCGTCAATAGCATTTTATTAATTTTTCTGGTGAACCAGTCGATGAAACCATGCATGAATAGGTGGAGTTCTCTGAGAGAACCGGAGATGAGAAAATGATTAAATAGAGATTTATCCTTATAGATCAAACTTTTTAGCCGACAAACTATATAAAGTTTCCCAGCTAATCTAATGTGAGATTTTCCTACGTGGGAGAAAATGTAGCGGGATCGGGAGTTGAACCCGAGACCTTTGGGTTATGAATCCAACGCTCTAACCACCTGAGCTACCCCGCCTATTATAAAAAACGCTCTCCCTTTACCGTTGAACCCATGTCCGCCGAAGAAGGATATGAATCCTGTGCTCTAACCCTGCCTACCGGCAGGCAGGCACCTGAGCTACCCCGCCTTTTAGTGAACATTTCTGACCTGCTTATGCGCATATATTCATATTGCGAAATAAGTACTGCCTTCAATTACATCACCCTTAAATCCGAACAAACCACAGGACTTAGTAATCCTTTCCTTATTTCGGGCAGCAAAAATAGGGGTTTTATTGGTATATTGTTAGAATTTTCAGAAGAAAGATAAAAACAGAAAGGCAGGCGACTCAACAATCGTCTGCGTACCAAAACACAAGAAAACTCCTTTTCCTCCAACTGCTGGAAAACACTCCGGAGAGGCGTTGGAAGTATAATAGTGAACCCTCCGGAAGAAAGTTAAAAAGGTTTAATGGCTAAGGATTGTCGTCCACTTATTATACCAGTCAAAACAGTAAAAATATCGTCGTTCCTAAAATTGTAACGGAACTCACATTCCCTAATGTGCAAATGCAAAGTGGACTTGTTCATTCCCCTGAATTTCTGCAAACGCCTTTTGGCAAAATTCCAAAAATCCGCCACTTCTTCCACTGGTTCCAATGATCGTAATCTCATGATATTCCTCCCCTTCCAATACAGCTTCCAGCTACTATAATCAGCAAGGGCGTGGAATCTTTCTAAATCAATATTTGACATATCTCCATCAACGATGGAATAATCCCCACAAAATTGACGGATATCATCCGGACGAATAATTTTAAGACATGAAGAAAAAACTATTCCATTTTCCATTGTCACGCCGTACCAGGCGCCAGGACTTTCCTCTTTTCCGGAAATGGAATCTCTTTTCAAAAAAGGAAGTTTCTCTGCTGCATTCCCATCACCTTCACAAAAACCAACAACCGCAAGTCGCACAATCTTCAAATAACTATTAACCGTAACCCTGCTCACGCCGCTGATATCCGCTATTTGTGTCGCTGTGAGATCGTTGCAAAACAATTCCAATATATCGCGGCATTTCCGCTCAGATAAATGTCCTCCTTTTAGCAGTTTAAAATGCATAATAGGTTTGTTAATACGATTTGTTTCATTTTAAAAAATCAACAGAAACTTTAGCAGAGAAAACACAGAATACATCCATGGAAAAAACCAGGGCATGAACATAACATTCATGATTAGCTTTCGGTTCGTAGTACTCCAATGATTGTACGTCAACTCCAGCCACCATTCAGTTTCTTTCATAATCAGTCTCCCTAATCAGACTGATTATACACCGCAAAACATTTTTGGTGGAAGTTTGTTACAATACAAAGGAGCAGCGGCAAAATAATAGGATGCAGAGGCAAAGAAACAGGATGATAGAAGGCGATCCGGAATGCCATGAAGGTACTGCTCTCCCATCATCCCTATATAAGATTTAAATCTGTTTATGGAAAATGATAACTGAAAAACTGTCGATGCGCCGGGAAAAGTGCTTCTAAAAAAACATAACCAGGAACAATACCTTACACCCTTCTTCAACAGACTGATTCATTTGTACAGGAAAAAACCGCCCCGAAAAACGTCTAACCATATATCATATCATTCTATTTCCTGACAAATATTTCTATAGATCCTGGTTCTGTACCTCTTGGAGCGGGAAAGGAATCAATCTGCCGATAATGTACTTTAAGCGAATCCCTCACCCGAAACGGATAATAGTTATTAAGCCCGGGCATATACTCAAATAAAACAAGGTCATAATAGTTCTCCTGAATTCGTTTTTCAAATATAGCCGCTTCTTTGTTAAACATGCCAACGCCTAAATGAAACCATAACGGGAGCTCCGGATTACGCTCCAGTTCATAAGGGATTTCTGCTGCAAGGAAGGTCAATTCAGACATATTCAACACTTTAATATTTTTGTTATTTTTCACTTCATCTAAAGCTAAAATCCGTTGGATTCCCTCAACGGTAGGCTTAGGTAGTTTAATTTTCTTAAGTAGCGGAAGTTTGGCAGCAACCCATTCTCCCTGGGGAATCAGATCTGATGACTTCCGTTCAGTCCCCAGCCTGGCATTGTGTCGCCCCACAACATTTTCACCCGTAGGCGAATAGATAATCCCCTTTTCATTGCGTGGTTTAATAATAATTCGCTGCATATAGTTCCAGTATAACTGGCTCCACCAAAACATGACTCCTGCCAACAGTCCAACAACCACTACAGGTTTATTTACGTTAACGTGCAGGTATTTCAGCAAATAGTGAAGGATGTAGGCAAATGCAAAACTGTGGAAAAAAATATTACTTTTTTCAGGTGTGTAGCTGGTTACTTGAAAAATGGCAGCTAAACACAATATTCCCAGGGTAAGCAATAAAAAGATTGACTCCTTTTTGTTCGCAAAAAATTCTTTTATATTTTTCAGCCTTGCAAACGCAATCAGCAGAACAAGAAAAAAATAAAATTTTATCCACTCCGATTCGCCGAAAAGCTCATTGATAAAATCGGCACCCGAAACGCGGGAGTTATGAGGGGGTTGCCCATAATTAAACCAATACGAAAAACTATATCGCGAGAAAAAAAGAACCGTCAAAATGGTTACAAGTAATACCCCACCTATATATACTCCGATTCCAACCCATTTTTTCTCAAATAAACTGTTGTACAATAACAGGAAAACACAAATCAGAAAAACCAGCCCTCCCGCATCCTGCTTGGAAAAGAAGGAAAAAATTGTAAATAAGAAGGAAAAGCAAATCCATACCCATTGGTTGCTGTTGTTCCCATTAAAAATGTATTGCAATACGAACGCGATTGCAATCAGCCCGTAAACGATTGCGGTATGATTGTACCAAGGCCAAAAATTGAAAAAAGAAAAGGTGATGCTATACAATAACACAGAAGCTGTTCTGGAAACTGGTGTCACGTCGAGAGAAATCAGAATATGGCGAAATGTTATTCCTGAAACGATATTCAGGAATGCCTGCGCTTTCACCAGCGTAATCAATTGTGCACCAAAAACTTTAAAGAATATAGCCGGCACAACCCAGTACATTCCTCCCAGAGGAATACCAAAATCACGGAAGGGAAGTTGCCCCTCGCTTAACCGATAGGCGCCTTCCCATGAAAGGAATACATTCACCCTGAACGGAAAACTTAAAAAAAGTGGAAAGACAGCAAAGGCTACGATTATGAATATTTCTAAAATATTCAAAAATTTTTTCTGCGTCATGCTGAACAATTATTTTTAAAAAGTACAATTTACCATTGCCTAATGAAATCTCAATGCCGAAAAATACCAAATGCCATTCCAAAAGCCCGCCAAAATAATGAATTATCCAGTTCGTTATTGAAATAATTATTTTTATCCATTAATTTGTATCCTATTATAATAAACGATCTAAACACAAAATGTGGTCTATTTAAAACTTTTGCGGCCGAAAGAATGGGTAAAAAATCTCTTTTTATATATCCCGCTGTTTTTTTCAGGAGAATTATTCAATTGGCTGAAAGTATTCCAGGTATTTGAAGGTTTTGTAGCTTTTTGCTGCATAGCAAGCAGTATTTACATAATTAATGACTATGCAGACAGGGAGGATGACCGAAAACATCCTGAAAAAAGGAATCGCCCGATTGCATCAGGGGCGGTATCTCCCGGAACAGCAATGATTTTTTTTCTCATTTTAGTTGTCGGCGGATTTCTGCTGGCCTATTTTATCAATAACCGGTTTCTTATAATACTTGCACTCTATTTTTTTCTGAATATAGGTTATTCATTCGGTTTAAAAAATATACCTATCCTCGACATCTTTATCATTGCCATTGGATTTGTATTTCGCGTTCGTTCAGGAGGGAGCATTGCAAATGTGGATGTCACGGTCTGGCTGAATATCATGATATTTCTGTTGGCATTGTTTATGGCTGCCGGTAAAAGAAGGGACGATGTATTGTTAAAAATTTCGTCGGGAAACGAAATGCGTAAGGCTGTAAAAGGATATACACTCGATTTTTTAAATGCTTTACTAGCCTTAATTTCATCAGTAATGATCGTATCCTATTTTATGTACACAGTATCTAACAACATGATTGTAAAGCATAACACCAGTCGGTTGTACCTCACAAGCCTTTTTGTCATGGCTGGTATTATGCGTTATTTACAAATCATTTATGTGAACGTTGATTCCGGCTCCCCAACTAAAATTTTATATAAAGACCGGTTTATCCAGGTAGCACTGCTGCTTTGGATGATTAGTTTCTATTTGATTATTTACACGAAAAACATAGGTTTGTTTTAATAATGCACCGTATCCTCGCCTAATACTAAAGCTTATTTTTTTATCAACAGTAATCAGCATGCCTACTATTCTTATTCTTGGTGCAACCTCCGATATTGGACAAGCCATAGCACGTGAATTTGCCCACCAGAAATATAATATTCAACTAGCTGCCAGAAATACAACAACACTCAATAGGCTTCAAACGGATTTAGAAATTCGCAACAACGTTCTCTGTTCGGTTCATCGTTTTGATGCGGTTGATTTTGATAACCATCTCCCGCTTTATCAATCATTACACCCTAAACCTGATATTGTTGCTTGCGTTTTCGGATATATGAAAAACAATGACATCACCATCCATTCATCAGATGAAACACTCAATACGATTCAAACAAATTTCACGGGTGCCGTAAGCATTCTGAATATAGTTGCGACAGATTTTTCACTGCAAAAAAAGGGAACCATTTTCGGTATCAGTTCTGTAGCGGGAGAAAGAGGAAGACAAAGTAATTATATTTACGGTAGTGCAAAAGCAGGGTTTACTGCCTATCTCTCAGGACTTCGGAATAAACTATACAACAACGGTGTACACGTGATAACAGTACTCCCCGGATTTGTGTATACGAAAATGACTGCACACCTGCCTCTACCCAAAGCATTAACAGCAAAGCCGGAAGATGTTGCAAAATCAGTATACCGGGCAGTCCGGAAAAAGAAAAACGTGATTTATGTTAAGGGAGTATGGAGATGGATTATGTTAATCATTAAACTTATTCCGGAAGCGGTATTTAAACGATTGAAATTGTGAAAGACGGAATTGCTTTCTTTGATTTTGACGGGACGATTACTTCAAAAGACAC
>JADZFY010000269.1 GCA_020854215.1 Chitinophagaceae bacterium
CAAAGGCAAAAAAAGAACGAACAACGATTACTGTGGCTCATGTTGTATGGCTTATGTACAAAGGAACAATTTAATGCAATAGTTGTATTTGGAAAACCCCAACTATTAATTTAAAAAAATGCCTCGCCTGCCTGCTGCTTCCACCGTTTTTTATTTTCTAAAAATGTAACTAAGAAGATGCCCTGCCCGAATATTATTTCCGTTGTAAAATAGATGGGCGGGATAATAGACCCAATAGTTGTGCTATTGTATTAGGGCGCAGATTTTAGGTGATACAGTTTTCTTAATGAATGGGAATGCGGGTCTTGAGACCGTTTTAACAGGTGTTACTCAAAAGCCTTCATTTATTTTAGGAAACTATATCCTTAATTCCCCTTCCAGTGGTGGAACACATAAATTTTCCACCACTACAGATGATAGATTTGATACAGACTCCTTTCACGTTGGAGAACTAAAAGTGACATCCTTGAACAAACCCAATAAAATTATCTCAGGAACATTTAATTATCAGGCGTATAATCCTGTTCAGAATAAAACAGTAGATATTGCCGACGGAAAATTCCGGCTTAAATATACAGACTACTAATTTAAAAACCTTTAAAACACACTGGTATAAAAGCACTAAAATTCATCCCGCATTGTATAGCATTGCTCGCACTGCTTTCTTTTTACAACCTGCTTTCTGCGCAAACTGTATGGGATACACTTCCGTGAAAACAGTATACCGACTGGAAACTCCGGAATCTTAATAAAACATATATTACTACAAACATATTGTATGACAGGATGTTTCCAATAGCTAATGTAGATGAATACAAAGGAATGCCCGATACAAGTTCAGATACTACCCATTCGGGCCACTGGATGCAGGCTTACTACGCAATATACAATGCTGCTTATAACCCTGCAGGATGGATTAGCCCCGATGCATTAAATAATCTGATAAAAACAAACGGCAACAGTAAGCAGCATCCGACAGGCATATCTTATTACCAATTCAACAGCCTTGATACCAATGTGATGCAGGATCATCTTGCAGATACCCTTGCTAACGGTGTTCTTGAGCAAAGCAAAGCGAGTTGGTTTAACCAACAACAGCGTCAAAGCCACCGCACAGGTGGCCAGCCACAACACCAGCGACGGAGTAAACCTATGCCCCGAAATGCCGATTTTCCGGGCAGTGAGCCGAATAAAACAGTTATTCGGCTCATATATTAATTATATTTGAGCCGAATATGTAACACAATCGGCTCATGGCAATATACAACTGGCAACAAAAAGACTGGACACTCTTCACATACAGCCTCACCGATGCGGGGGACGAATTGCTTACTTTTTCCGAAAAAGTGGGGCGCGTATCGGGCATTGTAGAAGGATTGCCGGAAGAAACCAAAATAGAAGTGATTGTTGACATCATCCTTGCGGAGGCCATCAAAACCTCTGAAATAGAAGGGGAATACCCCAGCAGAAAGGACGTTCTTTCTTCCATTCGGAAGAACCTGGGATTACACACCAGCCAGAAATACATCAAAGACAGATCAGCAGCCGGATTGGGCGAATTAATGATTGATGTGCGAAAATCTTTTAAAGAGCCATTAACGGAAGAAAAGCTGTTTGCATGGCACCGCATGTTGCTTGGCGAAAACAAGAACATAAAAGTGGGGCAGTGGCGCACCCATGAAGATCCTATGCAAGTGGTGTCCGGCGCAATGGGTAAGTTCAAAATACATTACGAGGCGCCTCCATCATCGAAACTGCCGGCCGAAATGAAAAAATTTATCCGCTGGTTCAATGAAACTGGCCCCGGCGGAAGGCAGGAGATCAGGAAAGCGCCCGTACGTTCGGCAATCGCTCATCTGTACTTTGAGACCATTCACCCTTTTGAGGATGGCAATGGTCGAATCGGACGTGCAATTGCAGAAAAGGCGTTATCGCAAACGATTGGTCGTCCCATGATGCTGAGTTTATCACGAACGATAGAAGCGAATAAAAACGCCTACTACAGCGCTCTCGAAACAGCACAGCGGTCAAACGAAATAACATCGTGGGTAAAGTATTTTATCCGTACAACGCTTGATGCGCAAATTGAAGCAGAAAATCAAATTGAGTTTGCGTTGAAAAAAACAAAGTTCTTTGACCGCTTCAAAAACCGGTTGAACGAACGCCAAATGATGGTTGTTCAAAGAATGCTTGAAGAAGGAATCAAAGGATTTGAAGGCGGCATGAACGCCAGAAAATATATCGGTATAACCAAAACGTCAAAAGCTACGGCAACCAGAGACATGCAACAGTTACTTGAGATAGGCGCTTTCAAACTTGCAGGAAAAGCAGGAGGCAGAAGCACCAGCTATCAGGTGAATCTTTAGAAATTGATTACGGCATCCAAAGCTTTTTATTCCGTTGCAGGCGTTTGTGAAAGAGGCAAAGTGGGTTGGCTTCACCAACAATGGCTTAAATTCCGGCTTCAATATACAGACTATTAACTTTTACACATTTAAAACACTATTATAGGTTACCTGATTGAATTAAGATCATGTGCAACGTTTTTATAAACTTAGTTCTCAATTAATTTGTCAAAAGGCAAATCAAAAGCTTCTTAGCTTGAAATACAATTTTAACCGGAAAGTAAGCAAAACTTAAATTCAACCTATAGAAAACAGAAATTATTTGATGCCCTTTTACAGAAACGCTAATTGTTAATCTTGAAATATCGGTGAAAGTGGTGTCAAATAAAGATTTATTTTGAAATGGCGCACGCCCCTCCAACGCTTTAACTTGTGTATTATATTATAATTGCAAGAAGGACTAAATTTCATACTCAAAAGCCTTACTATGAAAATTAATAATTTTCAATTGTTTATAGGCGTCTTTATTTATTTAATGTCCGTTGTTCAATTCGGTTGTAAAAAGGATAATAACTGTAAAGACAAAGTAAAGGGAAGGATCATCGGATTTCATCCTTGCTGGTATTATGCTCCTTCCAACGAACGAAAAGATGGTGGTTTTGTAATTGAAATTGAAGATGGATCTTCAAAAGATACTGTTGTAAGTTTTCAAATTCCCTCAAATCTATTTCCTTTTCCGGAAATTAATCAAATGGCAGCTATAAACGGACAGTATCTGTATCCCCCTTCTTTGCAAGACCAGTTTAAAATTGAGTTGAGTTATAGACTTATACCAGAAACTGAAGGGACATTTGTTTTATGTCTAGGAAATGTAAATATAGCTCCTTTTCTTCAAGCTACTGAAGGCAGGGAAATTTTTATTTATTGTATTTCTAAACAATAACAACTTTTAAAAAACTATTACCATGAAAAATACTGTATGCTATTATTGGGGCAGCTAATCATGTTTTCTGTACTGAATGCTCAGGACAATATAACCTACACCAAAATGGCTGATTCGCTGCTATCTCCGGTCAGCAAAACACAAATTACGCCAGGTATACTCTATGACAGGGTGGCTCCCTTTGCTGCGCTACATTCATTTAAAAACACTGATACTTCCTTTTTTCTGGCATTTTTACCAGTCGTATGGAGAGTTATATAACGCAACCTATAACAAAAAAGGGCTTGTACCGGCTAAGCACATATCTAAAAGGCAGCGTTGTGGCGAAGAGAGTGACGCAACGTCCCCATCAACTTTAACCATATCTTCACCGATATAATATTGGGAGACGTTGCTGGGAAGCAGAAATCATCTCTAAAATTTACTTAACAATTTGCTATTTGTTATTTTTAATTGAAGAAAAATAATCTCGTGGGTATATAGAATTTTGCCATCATGGACTATTTGTTTTTCGGCTTCCTGATGGTAATAATAAACTCGTAATAAAAGTTCGTTCACAGAGTTAATTAAAAATTAGTTTTATGAAATTATGCTTGTTACTTGTAGTGTTGTATGGGGTATGTCGTACTGGTTATGCCCAAAATATTTCCACTTTTGATTACAGAATAAAGAGAGGCACATTAATTTGGGATACACTCAAAAATTATGAGGTGAGAAGAGATTTATGCCAAATACCAAACAACGTTATAGGTAATATGACCACATTGGAATTGCTAAATTCAGTTCTAGATTATCCTCTTCTTGCAGATGCTTTTATTTTTAATAATTATCAAGAAGGAGTTGATAAAATTGTTACGACATTTTATGCATTAGATAGTTTATTAAAACGACAGGATATAAAATCAGTATGTATTTCTGTCTACAATAATTATCATCCCAATGAAATTAATTCATATAAAGAAATATTAGGAATGGCGACATTTATGTTTAAAATGAATTTTTTAGAGTTGCTCATTGCCCAAAAAGAAATTTATTCAGATTTTACAATTGACGAGAAAAACACCATATTGAGCTTATTAGTTAAAAATTATTACGATAAAAAAATGCTATTGGATA
Organism: Chitinophagaceae bacterium; assembly: GCA_020854215.1. Taxonomy (GTDB): domain Bacteria; phylum Bacteroidota; class Bacteroidia; order Chitinophagales; family Chitinophagaceae; genus Agriterribacter. The sequence continues at coordinate 4,405 of JADZFY010000269.1, forward strand.
AGTTTGATAATTGGGGCTTAAGCACAATAGGATGGGCTTCTTGTAGGATCTGTAATATTGACGTTATTTTAAAAAACAACACTCCAAGCGGCAAAAAGTATATTGATTCTGGTTACACAATTAATATTGAGGCTTTGGATGAAATTATGATCCGGGCAACAACACAAATAAAATTATAATCTATATTGTATGAAACAGATAATTATATTCATTAGCTATCTTTTATTATTAACAAGTTGCAACAAGAATAGTAAGATGTCGTTAGAAAAAAGCGAAGCATTATCTCTTAAAAATATAACTTTGGCAAAAGAGGCATGTGATAGTGATATGACATGGCTTTCTGATATTATTACTAAAGCAACCGAAGATAGAGTATCCTCAAAATACCTCGGTGCATATAGGGGTACAATTTTTCTGACAACATACAAAAATAGCCCCATATTTATTATAGATATGATGTTAAACAGCGGGGGAGTGATGTTTCATGCATTTGATTGCAAGCACCAGGTAATTCCGTTTACAAGTGATGAAGCGGTTTCATTTTATGCAGAAACAAAAGTTGATGGGAAGATTATATATACCAACATCCCATAAACTTAAAAATAACTATATGAAATTTTACTATTTCTCTATAATATTTTTGTCTATTCAACTATTAAATTTAAATAACATTTTGGGGCAATCCGACGTTAGAAATGATGTAGCCACCCCAAAGAATAGTTCAGTTGAAGCTTGGATAACTTCTGAAGATAATTCTACAACTCGAGGTGTATACGATGCAACCTATACAACATCTTCCAGAATATTAATTAAATATTTCAATGATGCCTATAGTTCATCCAGGAGATTTAATTGTCATGGTTATGCATGGCACATGGTAGAAGGTGGAGACCCAAGATGGATTGGTTATTCTGTACCAACTAGTGAAGATATTTATATGACAGATGGTAGTTATATTCAGGTTTGCAATGAAACATATCCCGGGAAAGTATCTTGGGCTGATGGTGATCATTCCGCAATTACTACTTCCGCTCCTGGTGTTTGGACGTCAAAATGGAATAGATATCCTCTAATGACGCACGATAAAAATGATAATCCTTTTGGGTTTGTTTTTAAATATTATGTTTCTACAAAAATATCAGGGAATACATCCAACTTTTGTTCAGGCACAAGGACATTTTCAGTTCAAAATATTTCAGGCGCTACGTACAGTTGGATATACAGTAGTACCTTATCTGTAATAGGTTCAACGAACACTAGCCAAATAGTAATTCAAAGAAATGGAAGCTTAAGTGGACCATCATGGGTGGAAGTTCAAATATCAACGCCTTGTAGCCCGACCTCTTCAACTAGAAGGATAAATTTTAGTGTTGGAACTCCTCCTTCTTCATCCGTGTATGCAGATTGGGATAACCCCTTGAAAATAATTGCCGGCGCTGATCCGGTAACCGGTGCTACTTCTTATAAATGGTATGTTAATAATGTATTCATAAAATCAACCTCAACCCCTAATACTTCGCTATCCTATAATGGAAATTGTACAACCAGTGTTACCGTTGGTGTTGAAGTAGTAACTTCCTGCGGCACTTCAGGCAAAACCAATACCAATATAGGAACCGCTCCCTGCGATAATTATTATATCATCGCCCCGAATCCCGCACAGGACGTCATTACAATTTCTGCCGGTGAGCAATCAGGCATGGCAGCTAAAACCGGTTTACTATCTTCATCTGTCAATAATATAACACACGTAAAAATATTTAACAGCAGAGGAATTGTGTTAAAGTCACTTCAGTATACGGAACCGGGAAAACAGGTGCAGGTAAATTTGGCGGGACTGACACCGGGTATTTATTTTGTTGAGGTTTCAAACGGAAATAATAAGCAAACGAAAATGCTGGTGATAACCAGGTAATGGTATGCCTGATTGCGCTTTCGCTGCATGTTGTCATCCGAATATCAGAGGTTGGCAACCTTTTTTAGGGCTATACCTCACCGCACCACCATTGCGCTGTTGTTCATGCCCTATGGGATATCAAAGTTACCCATGTTTCATCCACAACTCTTTGCTTATTGCCCATTACAACAATCCCTCATCGGCAAAGCTAAAATAGCCGGCATCGCTTACAATAACGTGGTCGGCTACCCTGATGTCCAGGTATTGGGCGGCTTCCTTTATTTTTTGGGTGAGTACTTCATCTGCCCTGCTGGGCTTAAGACTGCCCGACGGGTGGTTATGACAGAGTACGATGCTGACAGCATTTTCTTCTAATGCCCTTTTTAGAATAATTCGGGGGTCAACCACTGTGCCGGTGATTCCACCTATGCTGATGACTTCCGTATAATTGATTTTGTTGGACTGATTCAGGTACAACACCATAAACACTTCCCTGTTCTGATCTTTTAATAAAGCCTGCAAATGACGGGCAACACTCCCGCTGTTGGTTACAACGGGTTTCTCTAATATTTCACTCGCCTGCCTGCGCCGGCCCAGTTCCAGCGCTGCAGCAATTGTTATCGCTTTTGCTTCGCCAATTCCTTTGATCTTCATCAAATCTTTTATGGATAGCCTGCCCAGTTTACACAGGTTGTTGCCGCCCGATTGCATGATTTCCATTCCCAGTTCAACAGCAGATTTTTGTCGGGTACCGTGGTGTAACAATATGGCTATCAGTTCGGAATTGCTCAGGCTTTCGGGCCCTTTGTTGCGAAGTTTTTCGCGTGGCCGGTCGTCGGCCGGCCAGCCTTTGATGGAAGATTTTTGATCGGGCAGCATAATTTTTGTGTTTTTCAACCGTTAATCCATACTGTAATATATCCCAATTTCCGTAGAAACCGTAAAATCTATTCCTTATGAAAATGTCTAATCGCCAGCTATTGGTTGGCTCCCTTCAGCCGCTTCTGTTTTGCATAGGCATGTATTTTGTAATCCTCATTTTTTCTGTATTTGTGTGCTCGTCTATTTACCATGCCATTAAAGGAGATAGAAAATCCGTTACAACGGAAAGTCGTACTGCAGTGGTTGCACCGGGTACAAACCAAATCACGGCGGCATTCAAATAGCTATACACGCAGACTTTTAATAAGGAATAACACATTTGCCGGATAGGGGTAGCCCTCATCCGGCAGCGCCTTTTTGCATTGCTTAGCCACTACCCGGGGCAGCTCCCTCATACCTTTTCGCCCCACGATTAATAAATAACCACGGGCAAATAATAAATCGCGATTGACGCCGGTGATCTGTTGACGTAGGTTTGATGCAGATATTCAACATACCGGTGCGGAAATGACGCTTGCATCCGGTATCCATCTTCATCACCTAAAAAATGGATTAATATGAAACGGTTTATTCTATACCTGGTTCAATGGGCAATGTTACCGTTGATGAGCCTTTCAGCCTATTCGCAGGAATCATTAATACTCAAAAAGCGCCTTGCTGTGGTAAACTTTACCGATGGCACGGAGGGGCAGGTTAAGGCAGCAGCAGTACACACCAGCGACAGAAACTACAGGGCATCGCAGCAAACGGTGGCCACGTCAAACTACAGTCACACTCTCGTTACTATGCTTTCTACTGAACTGGTAAAAAGCGGGGCCTTTATTCTGGTAGAACGCCAGCAACTGGATGAAGTATTTAAGGAACAAGATCTCGGCGCCAGCGGTGCTACCACCAGGGAGTCAGCGGCAAAGCTAAACCAGATACTCGGTGTTCAGCTACTGGTAACCGGTAGTATTACGGAATGGGGCAACAAATTGGAGAATTCGCAAAACAGTGTGCGGCGGTATTTTGGCAGCAGTAAAACCAAAAGCACCGCAAGAATTGCATTGGACCTCCGAATTATTGATGCATCTACGGGCGAAATCGTAATGGCTGAATCGGCAAGTGGTTCCGCCGTGGCGGAGGCCAAGGGGGTAAAAGTTATGGGTATAGGCAATACCGAAGCAGTAAATGACAATACCTTATTAGACAGTGCGCTGAGGAAAGCAGTGGTAAATTGCGTGGATTTAATTAAAACCGCTTCTCAAAAGGTGTTGTGGCAGGGTTCGGTAGTAAAAGTGAATGCCGATGGTACGGCTGTAATAAAGCCGGGGTCGGACAGTGGCATTAAACCGGGGATGGTATTTAAGATAATGTCGAAAGGAGAGGAACTTAAGGATCCGGATACGGGACTTTCTCTGGGCTTTCAGGTAAAAGAGGCAGGTGCGCTGGTGATAACCGGTGAGTTTGGAACGGGAGGGAAAGCGGCTACCGCCAAAATAACAAATGGAAAAGGTATAAAAACAGGCGATATTCTTCAACCCAAATAGTTTTCAGTGTCGTTGGCAAAGCGCATGGATAGACGGCTAAAAAGAAAAACCTGGATTGCTGTATGGGTGCTGTGCTTTTGCAAGGTTTGGTATAGATGATGAAATTATTGATGTGTGCAAAAGAATCAGATAAATTAAAATTGCACTTCAATAGTTAGCACCTTCTCGTTATCTTCGCCCATATCCACTTATTATGCAACCGCAGGCGAAATTATTTTCAGGTACCGGTTCCCGCTATCTGGCAGAAAAAATTGCACAACAATTCGGACAGCCCTTAGGCAAAATAAGCATTCAGCGCTTCAGCGATGGGGAGATTCAGCCCACCTTCCTGGAAAGCATCCGGGGTGACTATGTTTTTCTGATTCAGAGTACATTTTCACCGTCGGATAACATCATGGAGTTGCTGCTGATGATTGATGCTGCCCGACGAGCCTCGGCAGATAAAATAATTGCGGTTTTACCCTATTATGGTTATGCCCGGCAGGATAGGAAGGATAAGCCCCGGGTTGCCATAGGCAGTAAACTGGTAGCCAATTTATTAACCGCTGCCGGGGCAGACCGCGTGATTACCATGGACTTACATGCCGCACAAATTCAGGGGTATTTTGACATCCCTGTGGATCACCTGGACAGCTCGGCTATTTTCATCCCGTATATTGAAAAACTTAATCTCGAAAACCTTACCTTTGCCGCCCCCGACGTGGGAAGTGCTAACCGCATACGCGAAATTGCGAGCTATTTTAATGCAGAAATGGTTATTTGCGATAAGCACCGTAAACGGGCTAACGAAATATCCAGTATGGTGGTGATTGGCGATGTGACAGACCGGAATGTAGTACTGATTGATGATATCTGCGATACGGGAGGAACCCTGGCCAAAGCAGCGGGATTGCTGATAGAAAAAGGGGCTACCAGTGTAAGGGCATTATGCACCCACCCCGTATTAAGCGGCAACGCTTATGTGAATATTGGAAATAGTGTGTTGAAGGAAATGGTGGTGTGCGATACCCTGCCATTGAGAGAACATGCTGAGAAGATAAAAGTATTAAGTGTTGCCGGATTGTTTGCACAAGCTATCCGAAATGCTTATGAAAATCAGAGTATTACAGGACTGTTTATTCACAGCCAGCTCCGAAACAAGTAGTAAATATTAAACACAAATAAAAAATGAAAACAGTTACAATCGAAGGACAACTGAGGACCGGAACCGGAAAAAAAGCCACCCGGCAACTCCGCTCTCAGGGAATGGTGCCTGGTGTAATTTACGGCGGCAGCAAAGAAGTGAATTTCCTCGCCCCGGCACTGGCGTTTAAACCACTCGTTTACACACCCGAGTTTCAGTTGGCCGAAATCAAGGTGGATGGGCAATCATATCGTTGTATTTTAAAAGATGTACAACTGGATAAGGTGTCCGATAAACTCAATCACGCCGATTTTCTTGAGCTCTCTGATAATAAAAAGGTTATCGCAAATATACCCCTGAAGTATACGGGTGTTGCTGCAGGCGTGAAGGCTGGTGGAAAGCTGGTTACCAAGATGAAAACCTTGAAAGTGAAAACACTGCCTCAATACCTCCAGGAGAACATTGAAGTGGATTTAACGGATTTGGAGGTAAACGGCAATATTCGGGTGGAAAATGTGAAGGTGGAGCATTTTGAAATATTGAATTCGCCCCGTATTCCCATTGCTTCCGTAGTGATGACCCGTCAGTTGAAACAGGAAGAGTCAGCAGCTCCTGCAGGTGCCGCTGCTAAAACACCGGCTAAGGCTCCGGCTGCTGCATCGGGTGCAAAAAAATAAAAGGATCATTAACTTTTATAAGCCCAATCCTTTTTTGGATTGGGTTTTTTTACATCTTTTCTTGTCTTATGTCAAAATTCCTCATTGTAGGTTTAGGCAATCCGGGAGCAGAATACGCCCACACCCGCCACAATATTGGTTTTGACGTGGTTGATGCTTTTGCACTCAAACACGGTGCCGTATTCAGGCAGGATCGCCTGGCAGAGGTGGCAGAAGTGAAATGGAAGGGGAAAATATTTGTGTGTATCAAACCTTCCACCTATATGAACCTGAGTGGCAAAGCTTTTCGTTACTGGATGGACAGGGAAAAGATACCGCTTGATCAAACCCTCACGGTTGTTGATGATCTTGCCCTTCCACTAAGCAAGCTAAGGCTAAGAAAGAGCGGAAGCCATGCCGGTCACAACGGACTTTCCGATATCCAGCAGATTTTAGGAACGGAGCAGTACCCAAAACTGAGGTTTGGTATTGGAAGTCATTTCCCCAAAGGAATGCAGGTGGAGTTTGTACTGGGAAAGTGGTTTCCGGAAGAACGGGAAGTAGTAAATCAAAAAATAATTGAGTGTATTAAAGTTATTGAAAATGTTGCAGTTATGGGTTTTGACCGCACTATGGGCGTTGTAAATGGTCTGGAATTTGGCAAGTAAAGCCGGTTTGCATGGCTGCCATTAGGTAAAAATTGCAGACAAGTGTATAAGTTTCAATTTGTTTACCTTAAATTAGCATCTTACTTATTACTTCTGCCCACTCAATCCATCTTCCTTTGCATCAACCCTTTAATCTACTTTAAAAACACAATGTTCATATCGTTTAATGTTTATTGTAAACCTTATTGAACTCTATTGAACTATGAAGATATTTTGTATAGGCCGTAACTATCCCGAACATGTATCCGAAATGGGTAGTGAAATACCCGACGAGCCCGTAGTTTTTATGAAGCCGAAAAGCGCGTTGCTGCAGGCACATGCGCCTTTTTATTATCCCGAATTTACCAATGAATTGCATGCTGAAGCAGAGCTCGTTTTAAGAGTATGCAAGAATGGGAAATACATTCAGGAAAAGCACGCCGGTAAATATTATAACGGCGTATCTGTGGGGATTGATTTTACTGCGAGAGATATTCAGAATGAATTGAAGGCTAAAGGATTGCCCTGGGAGAAGGCAAAAGCGTGGGATAATTCTGCGATTATTGGTAAATGGGTAGACATCACTCCTGAGATGAAAAAGCATGGTATCAATTTTTGCCTGTATAAAAACAAGGAGTTGGTGCAGCAGGGAAATTCCGGGCAAATGATCTTTAGCTTCGATCGTATCGTGGCCCATATCTCCAATTATTTTTCACTTAATATTGGTGATTTTATTTTTACCGGTACTCCGGCCGGCGTGAGCGAGTGCGTAGTGGGCGATGACCTGGAAGGATTTTTGGAGGATGAAAGTATGTTTGAGCTTACAATTAAATAAATAATATTTTCCATGTCGTTTGTTCCGCTTTAGAACGCAGTGGAACGATAGGAAAAAAGCCGCTGTAACATTCGTTAAGCGGCTTTTTTACATTTCAGAACCTATTGAAAGTGCACCCGATTCACCACAAGAGTTTGAAATGTGTATTGAAGAACCCCTGGAATATTGCGTGATAATTCTTAACACCTGGTTTGGCGATACAGGTTATCCGGTGTGGAAACGCCCATATAATAAATGGAAACAACCGTTCGGTAGGAGCATACTGCAATAAAGAAAAACAACGGTGGTTGTTTAATTTGAGATATTGTTTCATAATTTCATTTGCATATATATCCGCCTGCTGAAAATTTGATACCCCCCTTTGAGCATTATTTATTCGTTCGTTATCACTAATGTATGCAACATCCTGACCAGAAGTATATAAATGCCTTATTGGACAATGATGCCTCGATGCTGGATGAACTCTACCAAAAATTCTCAGGAAAAATAAAGTGGATGATCCTTCAGAATAACGGTTCTGAAACCGATGCAGCAGATATCTTTCAGGATGCCCTTATTTCCATATACAAGAAGGCAAGATCGGGCGATTTTGTCCTCACCTGCCCCCTGGAAGCATTTCTGTACCTGGTTTGCAAAAATAAGTGGCTCAATGTTTTAAGTAAAAGAAAAACGCAAAAGGTAACAATAACAGATACCGAAGGATTTAATCATATAGGCGACGATCAGTTTAAACAGGCAGAGGATTGTGTGTTGCAGGATGAGCGCCGGATGCTGCTTGCCGACAAGATTTCTGAATTGGGAGATAGTTGCAGGAAAATTCTTAACCTGAGTTGGAGTGGACTGGCAATGGACGAGGTGGCCAGGCAACTGAACGTATCGTATGCGTATGCCCGTAAAAAGAAATCGGAATGCATGGCAAGATTAGTGTCGCTGGTAAAGCAGTCGCCACGGTTTAATACGCTAAAATGGTAGGATATGAGTGAAATAAGATCCATAGATATTGAACGAATTGAAGATTATCTGTCAGGTAAAATGTCGCCCGATGACGAACTGAGCTTTGAAACAGAACTGAAGCACAACAAAACATTGTTTGACCTGTTACGCTTATACCGCGATATTGATTTTGAAATGCGACAATCTGAAAAATACAAACATCAGGAAGCTGCGTTACAAAACACGCTTCAACAACTTAATGCCGCGTATTTCAACAAACAAACGCCTGTGATCAAAATGAGCAGACGCCTAAGCGTTTTTAAAATTGCCGTTGCTGCCGCAGCTATATTGATGTTAATGCTTTTTAGTTATTACGGGTTTATGCAACGTAAATCAGATATCGGGCAGTTGGCCGATCGTTATGTGCAGGGCGAACTGCTACATTTAAGTGTTACGATGGATGGTGCCAAAGATAGTTTACAGCTGGGTATTGCAGCGTATAATAATAAAGCATACACACAGGCTAATCAATTGTTTGAAGCGGTGTATCAGGCGCACCCTCAAAACTATGATGCATTAAAGTATTCCGGAATTACCTATATGGTCACAAAAGACTATGTCAGGGCATTGACATGTTTTGATGAACTGGCAGCCAAAAAAGAATTGTTCAGTAATCCCGGATTATTTCTTAAAGCGGTAACTTTATTGCAACGCAATGAGGAAGGTGACAAAGCTCAGGCTGAACAGTTACTCCGGGAAGTGATCAGAGCGAAAGCAGAAGGTAGCCGCGAAGCTGCACAGTGGTTAAAAAAATAGCGATCCTTTTTTTATAATTTCTCCACCGTAACTCCTTTTTTATGCTGATGTCAACGCATGTGCCAAACCGGCTCACCCCGTACTTGTCTCTCACGGTCGTTCTGTTTGTGATTGTTTTTTCGGGTTGCAAATGCACTCCGGAAGTTCCAAAAGACTGGACAACCTACCAGATAAAATCACCCTATGAAGGCATAAAGCCCGATCCGTATAAGCAAATGATTGTTTGGTTAAAGCCTGGCACGGCGCGGCAGGATTTTAACCGTTGGTTGCGGGATAGCATCGTAAAAAATGAGAATAATGAGTTGAAAGTGCGGTTTGTTTGTGGAAGCTGCGACTCCACGCTCTTTCTCCTCGAAGGAAAAGGTGTTGAATTATATATGCAGGGTGAATTGGTGAAAGGTGGTACCAGCAGTAGTGGTAAACCAAAGGTAACCGGAGAGAGTGGCCCGCTTTTCTACAGCACGAATATACCTGTTCGATTCCCGGAACAAATAAGCGAAGTAAAGGGCGGGAAACGTCCTCCTTTGGTTGCTTATGCCGATTCGTTAGTAAAGGTGGCCGTTTTTGATACCGGACTGGATACCACCTTGGTGGATGCGTCCTTTTTGTATCGGGCAACAGATAGTTCCTGTTTGCCAGGCGCCAGTGAAGGATGGAATTTTACCGCAGGTAATAGTAGTTGGGTGGATGATAATCCCGGCAGGCATGGAACTACCGTTACCGGGTTTATTACGCGTGAGGTGGAGAGGTATCAAAAAAACAAAGTGGCTATTTTGCCGGTGAAGATTTTTAGTAATGATGGAACCAGTGATTTGTTCAGTATCCTGTGCGGATTTGCCTACGCGAAAAACAGAAAAGTGAATGTAATCAATGCGAGTTTCGGCTATTACGAGTCCATCCATAAATTTGACAGCAGTGGTAATGTCCTGTCCGAACCAACCTCTCCTGTATTACTGAGGGCGTTCATCGAGGAATATCTTACCCGAAATAATATATTATTGATTGCTGCCGCAGGTAATAAAGATGATGCCCTCGAAGATCCGGAATATAATCCGGCAGATACGCTGCAAAAACGTAATCTGGACAGTGTTCACTTTTACCCCGCATCTCTTTCACCTGTTCTGCCCAACGTGGTTGCCATAACTACGGTGTATAAAGATATGGTAAGTCCTACCCAGAATTTTTCCAATAAAATAGTTGATGCCGGCGTGCACGCAGATGGAATAGACAATAGCGGACATTTTTATTTTTCCAATCCATTAAATGCCGCGTTGCCACCTGTTTCGGGATCTTCATTTGCCACACCGGTGGCAACAGGAAAATTTGCTTCCTGGTATGCGTTGTACAAGCATCTCCTCGGCGCACCTATTACATTTGCCGTTAGGGACAGCATTTTCAGCATACTCAAAAGTCAACCTATTCCTGTTTTTTTGTATATTCAACCGGGACTGTCTAATCGGGTGAAAGACGGTAAAGTAATCAACAAGTCGTTCGAAGCCAATCAACAAACATTAGCGGTATCTCGCAAATGATTGTTGTAAATTGGCATTAAACTGATGGTTGGTGGAATCAAAATAAGGAAGAGAAGAATACTCATTGGCCTCATCGCGATGATTGCGCTTCAAAACATCTGTTTTTCGCAATGCACAACGGGAAAGGATGTTTGGGACAGTATTATCGTCATTGAGAACGCTACGGGCTCCAATAACGCTAAACTACAACGGGCTACGCAACTGTTAAAAAAGTTTGATGGCAATACATTATGTAAAGATTCTGTCTATGCCCGATTGCTCCACCGTATTGCTACACTACAGTATTTACAGAATGGTGAGATAGCAACAAAGGAGTCGGTTGATTTAATGCTCCGGTCTATTGCTGTTAACAGCTCGGGTAAGATTGATGCTGCACCAGATTATGTAATCAACAGTTATTTTAATCTGGGTGTTTTTTATAAGTCTCTGGGTTTAAATAGCAAGGCCTTAATTTACTACGACAGTGTGCTTATTGTTAGTAAAGCCCGGAGGCTCCAAACTCCCTTATCCATTACCTGCCGGGTGTTGAGGGCCGATATGCTGTTCCAACGCGGCGATTATCAAAAATGCATTGATGAATGTATAGCAGGACTATCCGAATCGAAAGGACAAAATGAATACTACGCAACAGCACAATTGTTTAACAGACGGGCACAGTCGTATTTGTACCTGACGCAATTGGAAAATGCGTATGCCGATTCGGATGCTGCGTTTCGCTATGCCGGAGCTATCAACAATAAATTTGAACAGGCAACGTCCATCATTATACAGGCATCCATTAATGCACAATGGAACAAAAAGGAGGAAGCGCAACGCTTATTTGAGAAAGCAATAGCATTGAGGAAAACCACCGGTGAATACAAACAAATTGCAGACGACTATACCGATTGGGGTAATTTTTTGATCAACAAACTCAAGCGATTCAAAGAAGCACAGAACTGCTATTTAAAAACCATTGCGTATGCACAAAAGGCCGGTGATGCAGAAAGAGTATGCAAAGGGTACATCAACCTTGGTGAAACCGCTTTCCGACTTTTTCCGCAAGATGCTTATGCTGCTACCCGGATGTATTACAAAAAGGCATTGCAGGTGTACGGGCTTCAGTCTGACTCCTTTTTGCAAACGCCGTTACTGAAAAGTTTCTCTGCCATTGCCAATACAGATATGCTGCTCGCGCTGCTGAATAACCGAACAGAGCTGTTGCTGCATTTGTATAAGGCAACCGGAGAAGAGCAGTATCTTAACGCTTGTGTTGCAGCAGCGCTACTTACAGACTCTGCCATCTCACAGGCGCGCCATGAGCAGGCCGAGGAAATGAGTAAATTGTATTGGAGAAATAAAACCCGCCTCTTTTTCGCCAATGCACTTGAAGCCTGTTATCTGGCCAAAGACATGTCCCACGCCTTCTACTTTATGGAAAAAAGCCGGGCTGTTTTACTCGGCGATAAACTGAGTGAATTGGGGGCTGCTGCGCAGCTTCCGCCGAATGAAAATATTTTGGAGCAAAATTATAAGGCAGCCATTGTGTATGCTCAACAGCAATTGATGCAGGCAGACCCGCATGCACCCGGTTATCCTTCGCTTCAGTTGAAACTGGTTGAGGCTAAGGAAAGGCTGGAAGATTTTATTGCTCTCCTTGAACGAAAATACCCGGCATATTTTCAATACCGGTATGTGGACGTTATTCCTGCTATAACGGAATTGCAATTAAGATTAAGGGATAGCCGGCAGAGTTTTGTGTATAATTTTTTACAGGATACTTCCGGTTTTATTTTAGTGGTTCAACCGGATACAGCAAAGATGATCCGGCTTCAAAATTCAATGGAGCTTACAAAACAGATGGATACTTTTATGCATTGGTGCTCCGATAAGCAACAGCAGAATAATCACTATGCAGACTTTGCCGCACTTGCTCATCAATTATATAAAATTCTTTTCGCGCCGCTTCGGCTGAAAGGACGACGGGTTGTTCTTTGCCAGGATAATATACTGTTGCCATTTGAAGCATTGTGTATTGACACGAAAGGTGGTCATTTTCTCGTGAACGACTATCAGTTCAGTTATGTGTATTCTGCCCGTTATTTTATGAACGACAGAAAAGGCTTGAAATCAAAAGGAGATTTTATCGGCTTTGCACCGGTATCATTTCGAAAGAACTTATGGGTGCCTGACCTCAAATACTCTGCTTCGGCATTGGAACACTCCGCTTCGGTATATCATAATGTGCAATTGTTTACCGGTATCCAGGCAAACCGAAACAGCTTTTTGGAGCAGTCTTCGCATTACAGTATCGTTAACGTGTTTTCTCATGCAATGGCCGACACTGGCAGCACGGAGCCATTATTGTATATGCAGGATTCGGTAATTCACCTTTCGGAGTTACAATTGATGTATCGTCCGTCAATTCAATTAATGATGCTAAGTGCCTGCCAAACAAATGTGGGCAGGGTGGCAACGGGTGAGGGGATATACAGCCTGGCAAGGGGCTTTTCTGCCGCTGGTATTCCTGCGGTGGCAGCCACCTTATGGAAGGCGGATGAAGACGCTATTTATGCATTGTCTGCAAAATTTAATGCATTCCTTTCGGAGGGTAGGTGTAAAGATGAGGCCTTGCAAAAAGCTAAGTTATATTTCATGCAGCAGGGCGATAAAGAAAGCCTGTTGCCTTATTATTGGGCTAATATGATTTTGATGGGAAATGCAGAGCCGGTGAAGCTTAACGAGCGTTCTGCGTTTTTCTGGTGGATGCTGGTAATTTTACTCATTGCCGGAGGGATGTTGATTTATAATAAAGGATTTAAACAACATTAAATCTATGTAGCCACTCGTTTTATCGCTGCGTGCGGTAGTTTCATTTGGTTATCTATGTGTTTCCCCACACCATTGAAAAATTAATTCTTCTTTAGTATTATAAAATTGTGATATGTTTGCGGAGAATTTTAAAACCAATTCAAATTCTATGGTAAAACATCTCCTCCTCGCTTTTTGCATCCTGCTCACTGCAGCATCCTGTACCAAGGAACAATTGAATCTTATTGGCAATATTAAAACGGATACCGATCATGAAGTAGCCGGTAGGTGGATGCCGCGTCAAAGTGGTGTGGTATTAACATTTGACGATAAGTCGGTGGACGAATGGTATGCCTTAAATCAAATCATCGCACCTGAACTCAAATGGAAAGCTACGTTTTATGTTACCCGGTTTGCTTCGTTAAATTCAGATAGAATTAGTAAGCTGAGAAATTTACAAACAGCCGGACACGAAATTGCCGGACATGGATGGAATCATTTGGATGCGGTGAAGTATATAAAAGAGTATGGAGTGGAGAGTTATATCAATACCGAAATTACACCGATGTTGAATCTCATGCGGCGAAGCGGGTTAAAGGTGGTAAATTTTGCCTATCCTTTCGGAAGCAGAAATTCAACTACAGATTCGTTATTGCTCAACTATTTTATATCACTTCGGGGAACTACTTATAGTAATAAAGTTACGGATGTGAAAAACCTCAATTGTTATTATGGGTTTGATCGTAATAGGGTAGTGTACGGGTTGGGGATTGATACGATTTACAACAATTCTTTGTCGTACATAAAATCCGTTCTTCAATATGCAAAGGAAAATAGAAAGATAGTGATATTGTATGCGCATAAGCCGGTTCCTGTGGCCGCACCGGGCGAATACCAAACAGGTTATGCAACCCTGCAGGAAATTTGCAGGTACGTAAAAAGCAACGGAATGAGGTTTTACAACATGAGAGACCTGTATTCAATCAGGTGATATCATTGTGGTTAAATAAAATTCATGTAAGGAAATTGCTGACCGAGTATTCGACTGTCATCGGCGTTCAGCCATTTGTTTAAGATGGTGGCATATACTTCCTTAAAATCTACTTTAAACTTCAGATCACCATCCTGCAGGTCAGACAAATCGCACATGGGATTGATGAGTCCTTTTTGCCTGAGCCCGCCGCTTATCAGAAACATGTTGTTGGCAGTTCCGTGGTCGGTTCCGTTACTCGCATTTTGTTGCACCCTTCTGCCAAATTCGGAGAAGGTAAATAACAGCACATCCTCAAAGCGGTGATGGGCCTTCAGGTCTTTTACAAAGGCACGTACCGCGTCATTCATTTCTGTAAATAAGCGTTGCTGCCTGCCAGACTGATTTACATGGGTATCGAAACTACCCAGAGATAGGTAATACACTTTTGTATTGATATCCGAAAAAATCAATGAGGCAATGGTTTTAAAACTCTTCCCCATTTCAGTGGCGGGATAATCGGTGTGGGTTGGACGAAGTTGACTTTGTTTGAAAATATAATCTGCTGAAGAAAGCGTTTCCGAAAGCGTTTTATACAGGTAGTTCACCTGTTGATTGTTTATGTTGTTGCGATGCTGCCGGAGAACATCATTAAAAAGCGGATCATTGGCGGTTTGATATAATCGTTTGGGGTCTTTCACAGCAAGCCCGTTGCGGGCGTTTCCTTTAAGTGCAAGACTCAATACGTCATCTATTTCAATAGCCTGTGTGGGTTTATCGCACGACGGACATTCCGCATCAAGAAAACGCCCCAGCCAACCCGAATTCCAGTACTGGTTACTCTGGCTTGCCGATTGCCATATATCCATACTGCGAAAGTGGGAGCGGTCCGGATTAGGGTATCCTACACTGTTGATAATACCCAAACTGCCGTCATCATATAGATTTCTGAATGCTTCAAGTGAGGGATGCAATGCCGCCTGGTCGTTGAGTCTGAGTACCTTTGACGCTTCTATGCTTAGTTGAGGTCTGGCTTTATAATACAGGTCATGCTGAAAAGGGATCACCGTATTGAGACCGTCATTACCACCACTCAGTTGCAATACCACCACTACCTTATTGCCGGGAGGTACTGCATCTTTTGATTCAAAGGCTTTCAGAAACCTGGGTAGCAAAGCCGAAGCTGTTGCCAGTGACCCCATTTGCAAAAATTGTTTTCTCTTTATTAGCATAATGAAATTTTCTAAAATTGGCACACACTAAAAATTTCTATCCATCACTCAACATAACTGGTACTCAGGTAAACTCATGATATGTGTTGTAACAGACCGTATATAGTTCTCCCGTGTTGACACATCCGCGTACCGGGTGATCAGGTTTTCTGGCAATGCTATGTTAGGCAGGAGCAATACCTCAGCAATCTTAGTAATAAGTTTTTCTTTGGACACAGAGGAGAAATTTGCCGTGTATTTTTGCCAGTCAACATTTGCGGAAAACTGCCTGAGTTTGGCTGGTTTCTTTAACCCGTTCTTTACCGGTTTGTTGATACGCAATTCCTCTCTTCTACCCATCATCTGATCGTCATCATCTTTGGGTTTTACCAGTATGCCATCAGATTGGTTGATCAACCCTGGCAAATTCATGCGCATCATTAAAGTGGAACTGTCAATCCAGCTTTTACCTCCCGGCCAGCCCGCAACATTGGGAGGGTACAGCAAAACCTGCCCGAGTATGCGTTGGAGGACAATCAGGCTGTCCGGCTTTTCCAGGTTCATGGGCAGCATTCGCCGGATACCCGCGAGTAACTCAACCGGTGATTTAATCTTAGCTCCATAATTGACATCAGCGTAAAAGAACGACGCTGTAAATATTCGGCCAAGTAATACGGAAATATCATAATTGCTGTTATAGAAAAAAGCAGCGAGTTGGTTTACCTGCTCGCCGTCTGGTTGTTCATTTATGTAAAACCGGTACAATTTTTCCACAATAAAATGCGCGGTTTCTTTCTTTTCAAGCAATAGGTTAAGTATATCATCTCCATCAAAATTACCCGTTTTACCCAGTACGGTTTTGATTCCTTCATCGTGAAGTTTTTTTCTGAAAATAAAATTACCGGCGGGGTTGGCGCCCCAGCCGGTAAATGCCCGTGCTGCTTCTTTGATATCGGTTTCGGTATAGTTACCTCTTCCCAGTGTAAAAAGCTCCATTACTTCCCGGGCGAAGTTTTCATTGGGATGTCCTTTTCTGTTTTGATTATTGTTTAAAAAATTCAGCATGGCTGCACTTTTCGAAACTTCGCGCAGCAAATCTGCAAAATTTCCGAGGGCATTTTTTCTGATGGTATTGAGCAATGCCTGTTGATGGATGGCATTAAGACTTCGGCATGCAAAGTGCCCATGCCAGAAAAAAGCAGCTTTCTCTCTCAGTTGAGCCTCACTGTTTACCATATCGTCCATCCAGGCAAGGTTCAATGCCTTTATACTACTGATATTTTTTGTGGCGATTGCTCTTTTCTCATCCCTGGTCATTGTTTTGCGCAACATTTGCCGGTCATTGGCTAAGGCTATTAATGTTTCATCTACGAGTTGGTAATCGTCCGGAGTTTTTTGCGATGCGGATAGCAGGGATTGGAACAGTTGCCCGTGATGAGTAATATTTATGCGGTGCAGTTGACCGGCAGCCGGCCCAAATCCTGCCCGCCATAAAAGATGCATGTTTGCCTGCCTGGCAGTTAACGACATGGAATAAATTTTGTGTAAGACGTTAACGCCGGACTGAAGTTTAATCCTTTCAAAATTCTGTTAAAAAAGACTATTCCAGCACTACCGTTTTGGCAGGGTCATAATAAGGGGCATCCATACTCACTATGATGGCATCTTTTCCTTTTATCGTGTACTTGTGTGGCATACCGGCGGGTATTGAAATCAGGTCACCCTTTTTGAGTTGAATAGCCTTCCCGTCAACCTCACCCTCTATTGCTCCTTCGATAACCAAAACAGTATGATCGGCGTCGGGGTGCATGTGCCGTTTTGATTCTCCCTTCATCTTTACGAGGTTGATCCGCAGTATATCCGTTTTCTTAAGTGTCCATAACGAACCGGCAGGATCAGACTTGATAGTTCTGAATATATTTTGTACGACAGGCAGTTTCTCCTGGGAGTGTACTTCATTAGCACAAGTAAGCAGGGCAATGATCCATAGAAAGGAGGAAAAATTATGTCGCATACGTTGAAATATTGAATGTGAAGAATACATAAACACATAGGCACAGTAGAAACATAGGGGCACAATAGTATGAATCAGCCTTATGTGCGCCTATGTGCCTCTGTGGTAAAACCAGTAAATCATCTCATATCAATACCCCGGATTCTGAGTAATGATTCCCTCCGATGCATCCACTTCTACATAAACACATAGGCACAGTAGAAACATAGGGGCACAATACCATGAATCAGCCTTATGTGCACCTATGTGCCTATGTGGTAAAACCAGTAAATCATCTCATATCAATACCCCGGATTCTGAGTAATGATTCTCTCCGATGCATCCACTTATACATAAACCCATAGGCA